>JAFDIX010000017.1 GCA_019307805.1 Deltaproteobacteria bacterium
ATGGCGTGGCAAGCCCACACAGACAAACACGGACATTTTGCCCGGGCGACCTGCCCGGGCAAAAGAGGTTCATCCGCCCAGGGGCGGATAGGGATTGGGGTGACTATTTATCTTTTAATGCGTCACCCAAAAAATGCCCGAAGGGCATGACGGCCAATGGTTCCGCTGTGTCAGCGGGGCCATTAGTCTGTGCCTGTCTGTGTGTGTCTGTGGCTCATCCTGGAAAAGGGCTAGGCGGAAGGCGGAAAGAAAAAAAGGAGTTGGCATGAAGAGGCCTGCGGTATTTATAGATCGGGACGGAACCATCAATGAGCAACTGGGGTACATCAACCACGAGAGTCGGTTTGTCATCTTCCCCTTTGTGGCTGAGGCTGTAAAGCTGCTCAACGATAGTGGATTTCTCGCCATTGTCGTGGCATTGGCCGAGGCTACTATCCGGAGGCATTGGTCCTTGAACTTCATGATCGCTTGAGGGACAAACTCGCAGAAATAGGGGCCAGGCTCGACAACATCTATTATTGCCCACACCACCCCCACGCAGAGCTGAAGGCCTTCAGGGAGGACTGTAATTGCAGAAAACCGAGAACCGGGCTCATTGATCTGGCACTCAGGGACTTTGACATAGATATGACCCGTTCTTACGTTGTGGGAGACCGCTATGTGGATATAGACTTCGCAAAAAGGGCAAGCCTGGCGGGTGTCCTGGTCAAAACGGGATATGGGATGGGTGAAATAGAATACAAATCAGAGGGCAACCCCGTGCCGGAGTATATGGCCGAAGACCTGCTGGATGCCGTGAAATGGATTCTTGAACGGGAGGGGACGGTTGGAGAAAAATCTCCCTGAATATATTCTCATCATCAAGCTGAGCGCCATTGGCGATGTGATCCACACCCTCCCATTTCTGGAGGTAATCAGGCGACGGTATCCCGAGGCAGCCATCGACTGGCTCATCGAGGAGGATGCCGGCCAGATCATCGAGGGCCACAAAGAGCTTGACCGGATCATTGTCTCTCGCAGAAAGTCATGGCAGAGGGCCTTCCTGAGATCCGGAAAACGGATGGAAACCCTGAGGGCGATTGCGGGATTTGTGCGAGAACTCCGCGCCAGGGAATATGATCTGGTCATCGACATTCAGGGACTTTTAAAGAGCGGGCTCATGACAGGTCTGGTAAAGGGAAAGAGGAAGGTCGGGTTTTCAGGGGGAAGGGAGGGCAGTTCCATTTTCCTGACAGAGCGGCCCTTTCCGGTGAACTATGATCAGCACGCCCTGGACAGGTATCTTCAGGGGGCCCGGCACCTGGGATGCGAAACAAACGCATGGGAAGGTGCCATTCCTATCAGAGAATCGGATAAAGAGTCCGTTAACCGTTTGATTCGGGAGAATGGCCTTCAGGGCAAGCCATTGATTGCCATCAATCCCATGGCCAAATGGGAGACGAAACTCTGGGATTCAAAGAAGTTTGTTGTCCTGGCAACCAGACTGCAAAAGGAACTGGGATGTAAAATCCTTTTTACGGGGAGTGGGCAGGACCGGCCTAACCTTGAGAGAATCATAGGAGCGATGGACACCCGGGCCTTTAATCTGGCGGGACAGACCACCTTGAAGGAACTTGCCTATCTCTTTTCAAAATGCGACCTTGCCGTCACCACAGACACCGGACCGATGCATCTTGCCGCTGCCATGGGATGTCCGGTTGTGGCTCTATTCGGCCCCACTTCTCCTTTACGCACCGGTCCCTACGGGGAAGGGCATGTCATCGTTCGGGAAGAACTGGATTGCGCCCCCTGCTTTAAAAAAAGCTGTGATCACCTGAGTTGTATGGGGAATATCACGGTGGAAAAAGTATTTGATGCCGTTTTTCAAGTCTTGACATCCAAGGTGAGATAGGAAATAAAACCCTTTGCACCAAAACGATAACAATAACCAAGGGGAGATAGAAGATGGCTATAAGCAAGGAACTGCTGGATATCCTGGCATGCCCCAAGTGTAAGGGAGATATCCATTTAAATGAGGCTGGTGACGGGCTTATTTGTGACGAGTGTAAGCTGATGTATGAAATCAAGGATGATATCCCCATCATGCTTATTGATGAAGCCAAAACCATCACCGACTAGTTTTTTTGCCTTGTAATAGACTGACGAAGACCCTGGAGCAGGTGCGGCCGGGGATGGGATCGAGGAGTTGAAGAATGAAATATAAAAGAATTGCATTGGTTTTTCCCGGGCAGGGTTCCCAATACGCGGGTATGGGGAAGGAATTATACGACAAGTACAAGGTTGTCAGGGATGTCTTTGACGAAGCGGGCAATGTGCTTGGGTATGATATCTCGGAGACGTGCTTTAAGAAGCCCCGTTTGGGGAAGAAGATTATGCATAAATCGGATTTGGACAGGACGATTTACACCCAGCCTGCCATGTTCGTGGCGGGCTATGCATTTTTCAAATTACTGGAAGAGGCCTGCCAGGGGGAAGACTTTGAACTCAGGCCTTCATTTTTTGCAGGCCACAGCCTGGGGGAATATACGGCCCTTGCGGCGGCAGGTGCCATGGACTTCAGAACCTGCATGGGCCTGGTGCAGAAACGGGCAACCTATATCACGGAATTTGGCGATCATTATCCGGATGCCGGTCTCATGGCCCTCGTGGACCGGGGAGGTGAACTGGAGGCCGACCGTGTGGAGAGTCTCTGTAAACAGTTTCAGGTCTATGTGACTCTCCTCAATACCAAGAAACAGGTGGTGGTGGGCGGTTTCAAGAAAAATCTCTCGGACATGTCCAAGCACCTCAAAAAGGAGGGCATTCTTGCAGCGATCCTGAAGGTGGAAGGACCGTTTCATACCCCCCTTATGAGGCCGGCGGCTGATCGGTTTAAAAAGGAGTTGGACGAGGAAAAAATCTTTGTGGCCTCCAAGCCGGTGATTGCAAATGTAACAAGGGATGCCATTGTGGACCCCGATCATATTCGAAGGGAACTCTACGAACAGATCTTCACCATGGTGGACTGGAGAGGGTCGGTAGAAAAAATGGTTGCCAATGGCGCGGATTTGTTTATTGAGGTGGGTCCCAAAAGGGTCCTGACAAACATGATCAGGGACATTGATACCTCTGTGAGAATGCTGAATGTGGAAGATGAAGAGTCCCTCCTGGAGACAGTCAAGGAACTGGCAGGCCGGGAAATGGATGCTCCGGAAGGTCCTTAATGCCTGAGACTGTCACGAGGAAAAGGAGTAAGCAATAGCCGTTCGCCGGGAAAAAACAACGGGGAAGGACCCTGACCCAGTCGACCTTACCATCGCCGACGTCACCCTGCGTGAGTACGGCCAGAATATTCCCCCCCAGGCCCTCCCCATCTTTACCCCTGAGATTCGAGTCGAAATTGCCCTGAAACTTATTGAAGCGGGTTTTACCAACCTTGAGGTTATCTCCTGTGTCCACCCCGGGGTGGCCCCTGCCATGGACAGGAAGGCCATTGAGACAATTGCAACGGGCATTGGACGGCAGGACAATGTCCACATTATCACCCTGGTTCCCAATGGTGCCGGATATGAGAATTTTCTTGCGCTGGACCTTGGACCGGAGGGCTTTAACCATACCATGGGCATCTTCTTCTCCGCCGTGGAGGCCCACAACAGGGCCAATCTGGGGAGATCGATTCAGGAGACGGTTTCCGAATACAAGGGGGTCATGAAGAACGCGATGGGAAGAAACATCCGGGTCGTCGCCACCCTATCAGCGGCATTCGGCTACCGTGAAAGCGGGCACAGGGGGTTAACGCGCGAAGAACCCCGCAAGATCAACGATTACATTACCGGCCTTTTTGACATGGGAGCCGTGACCGTTGGCCTCTCGGACCTACAGGGGGTTGCCGGTGAAGGGGAAACGCGGAATCTCCTTGAAACAATTCTGGAATTGAGAAAAGGGGCGGATAAGGAGAAGCTGGTGTACCACCCACACCATGTCTCGGGCATGCAGGCATTGGCAAACAGCCGTGTTGCCTTTGGTCTGGGGATCCGGCGGTTTGATGCCTCACTCGGCGGGACCGGCGGATGTGTTACCGGTGCACCCGGGAACCAGCCCACGGAGGGGCTCGTCCGATTATTTCATGCGCAGGGGGTCGAGACAGGGCTGGACCAGAAGAAGGTCTTCGGCCTGGCCAAAATGGTTCGGAAAGAATTATACGAAAAAATTCCCCTCATCCAATCACCCAATCTCCCTCTCCCCAAATCTCCCCCTCTCCCTCCGTGCAACCACGGAGATGGGTAACACATCCCTCTCGCCATTTTAGGGGGGACCGCATTAGCTCTTCTTCAGAAGTTCCTTGGGGACTTCGGCCTTTTCCGGCCACCCCTCGGGAATGATCTGGCCGGGTTTCTCTCCCAGTTTCTCTTTCACTCGGTCGAGCTGAGGCCGCTTGAACTCTTCTCTGGCCTCCTTCGGAATCCTGCCGTTGAGTATGGACTCCGAGCGCAGCCTCCTGCCGATGGTCCTCTCCATGAGTGTCCCCAGTTCGAGTATCCTGTCCACATCAATGCCGCCGATATCTATCCCCATCTCATCCAGCATGACGCATAAATCCTCAAAGGTGACGAGGCCGACCACGTTGGGGTCCTTGTAATAGTAGGTGCCCGTGCCCGGAACCGGTGTGCGATCCAGGAAATTGGCGGGCTGTCCACCCAGGCCGCCCAGGGTCCCTTCGAAGATGTCGATGCCTGCCTGGAGCGCGGCCAACACATTGGCCAGGCCCCAGCCCCTGGTTACGTGGAAATGGCCTATATGCAGGTCCGTGTCGGGCATTTCATCCAGGATCATGGAGAAGTAACGGTAGACCTGGTCGGGCGGGGCTGAGCCGTCATGGTCCGCATGCTCAATGTCATCGGCGCCGATACTCAGCCACCGTTTGGTAAATTCTACGGCGTCCTCAAATCTCGTAGGACCGGAGATGGGGCTTCCCCAGATGGTGCTGACGGTCCCGCACATCTTGATACCGGCGTCCTTGCACTTTTTGATGCAGCGTTCCGCCTCATCCCAGTAATCCGGCAGGGTGGTCCCACTGTTGGCAAAGTGGTGCTGCTCATCCGTGGAGACCATCATGAGTACCCGGTCGGGACCAAACCCCTGATCCTTGAGACGGATGGCCTTGTCTACGGCCGATTCCCGAATGGTGATGGCGGTCCATTCAACATCCTCGGGCTTGATCCCCTTTTTCTCCAACCTTTTCAGGAAATAGCCGTCCTTGGTGCCCTTGAGGACTTCTTCGGCATCCTTGAACTGGGGCATGATGCGGGGGTTTCCCAGGTTGGTGATCTCAATGCGCTTTACTCCTGCCAGGGCCAATTCCTGGAAATAATAGATCTTGGCCTCTGTGGGAATCCAGTGCTCCTCATGCTGTAACCCGTCCCGTGCGGTGATGTCGCCCAGGCGCACCTTTTTGGGCATCCTGGGGTGGGCCTTGAAAATATCATGTTCGCTCATGGCTTACCTCCTCAAATCGTCGACCAGGTGTATATGGTGACACAAATAATAACTCTGTCCAAAAAGTTAAGAGCGCAAATACAAATATCTACCCTTTGATTGACCTCGGCAGCAACATCTGATGCTGGGGGCAGATGCGCGTTGGATTCTGATAGGAACTGCCGGCAAAGGCCACGAAGTAATCCCTCAGTCGGGCCATGGGCACGATTTCGTCCACCAGCCCTGCCTTGGCGCAGTATACCGGTCTGGACTGGTCATAATATTGCTGGGCCAGGGCATTCATTTTATCGATTACGGGGTCCAGGGAATTGCCGGCATCCTGTTCCTTGACCAGACGTCTGGCAAAGGCGGCAGCCGCTGCAGTCTCCCCGTGCATGACATAGATCTCGGTGGTGGGCACACCCAGGGTGAAGGCGTTGTTCCGTGTGGCCTGGGGGCCTCCCATGATATAGTGGGCCGCGGCAGTCCCTTTTCTCAAAACCACGCACATCATGGGGAGATGGGAGCTTTCTATGGAGTAAATAAGGGATTGCCCGAGGCCAAGGAGTTCCGCTTTCTCCGCAATGTCACCCACGTCGATCCCGCTGGTATCCTGGAACCAGATCATGGGGATCCGGTCTCTACCGCAAAACATGACGAGTTCGTTCATCTTGATAAGACCTTCACGGTAGAGCTTTCCTCCTATTCCCATATACGCTTCTTTGGCATATCGGGGATATTTCCGGCCGAGGAATCCCTGCCGGTTGGCGATAATCCCCACGGGGAAACCGTCTATGCGGGCAACGCCGCAATAAACTTCCGGGCCGTAATCAGGCCGGTACTCCATGTGCCGGCTTCCATCAAAAAGCCTGGCAAGGACCTGCTCAATGCTATAGATCCTCTTCTGATTATAGGGGACGATGCCGTTCAATTCCTCCGGCGCGTAAAGGGGCTCTGCGGGTTCCGCAACCCTGAAATTGGAAGGGTCATAGGCAGGCATGCCTCCCATACATTCCCTCACTGCCTCGAGCACCCCTTCTTCCGTGTCAAATACCTTTCGCATGAAACCGGTCTCGTCAAAATGGATTTTTGAGCCGCCCGGAGGGACCTGTTTAAATTTTCTGGTTTCATCGATCAGGGTTTCAGCACCCTTCAGATCGAACCGGCCTTTGGGAGACATGCCGCTGACAATGCCTCCGCCCCCAACGGCCATGTTGGATTTTTCATGGGCAAAAATGATGGCCGGGCTGATGGCATGATACCCACCGCCCGCAGGGTTGGTGCCGTACATCCCTACAATGACGGGGATCCCCTTTTCAGCCAGCTCGGCATGCCTGAAAAAGGCCCTTCCCCCTGAGCGTCTTCCTGCATAGACCTTTTCCTGTTCCGTCAGTTTGACCCCGCTGCAGTTGAGGACCCATACCAGGGGGATATTGAATCTTTCGGCCATATCCTGGGCACGAAAGATGTGCTCCCGCTGTCCGGGAATCCATGCGCCGGCCAGCACCTTATTGTCCGAGGCAATGATCACGGCGTATTTTCCGGATATCTTTCCCAGCCCCGTCACAACACCGGTGGTCCCTTCCTCGTTAAACTCAGGATCATAGATGCTGTTGAGGGGAAGGAAGGTTCCTGAATCCACCAGGAGTTCGATCCTTTCCCAGGCCGTCCTTTCCCCCCGTTTGTGCAGTTTTTCAACAGGGAGACCGGTATTCTTTCTTTCTTCGAGGGCTGCGGCCACTTCTCCCTCTGCACGGGCGATATCCCGAACATTGCCTTCTGCCTGCTCCTTTTCCTTCTCGCTCAATTCCCTGCCAATGGGGCTCATGTTCTGGAAATACTGTCTCATGTCATTTCGCCTCCCTGTAATCCGCAACCCGTTGTTCCAGGGTCGCAATCAGACCTGCTCGAAACTTCGGGTCCCTATACAACCTGGCATCTGCTTCCATTTCCTGTTTTACAAAATGATGTTCGTCAAAGTCCGATGGGTCGTACAATCCAATGAGAGCGTTGAGGGCCTCAATGGATTGGGATGCCAGTGGTCTTCCAAGCCCCTTGAGTTCATCCCTGACCTCTTTGAGCGGTTTACCCCAAAGGCGGGCATAACTTCGGGGGTCCTTCCTTCGTTCCACCCGGGCAGTAATCTCATCCGTGGCGGCCAGGGTTTTTCTGCTCTTCTCATTGTGCTCCGGTATTTCCACTGCAGGACATGTGGCTATTTCAAGACCCCTGGGGATCAGGAGTCGCCCTGTTTCGTCATCGTGGGCCTCCAGGGCCTCAAGATACCGTCTTTTGTCCGCATCCGGATCGTTTGATCTTTCCCGCCCGGGGAAGGGAAAAGGAATGTCCACCACTGCATTATAAATACCGACGGCCAGAAGGTCAGGGGCCTTTACTTCCGACCCTGTCATGGCCATGTAGGCGGCATTGGCGGGTCCTGCCTTGATCAGGGCCCTTGCTAAACCGGACCACCCGGGAATGAGGCCTATCATGGCCTCACTGAAGCACATGCCGCTCCGGGAGTCACCCACCAGGACGTCGGCCATCAGGGGGATCTCCGCAGACCCCCCAAACCGGGTCCCCCCCCCACAGATGGACACGACCCGCAGGTGCCGGGCAAGCTGCCTGACCTTTTTATGGAGGGTGATTCCCTTCCGCAATCGGTCGTCCGCCCAGGAATAGAGCCGGTCTATCTCCTCGGGGGATGCCCTGTCCTCTTCCATTTGTTTTTTTGTTTCAAGGGTCATGTCCAGCCTGTCCAGGCTTTCCTTGAGGTCTCCCCCGGCGTGGACAGGATCATTGGCTCCGCAAAATATAAGAAACCCAAGGTCGTCCTTTTTTTCAGAGACCTTGTCCATGCCCTGGAGGTAGGCATCCAGGGCCGGGTTGCCCACCTGGTGGACAGGGGGGTTATAATAACAGAAGACAGCGCCCTTGTGCCCCCTGAAGGCAACCTGATCAATCAGAAGATAGGCCTTGCCTTCGGCCCATTCATAGAGGGATCCATTGTTCTCGAGGTCTGTCAGCCCGCCTGATCTGAAATATTTTATTGGCCCTTTCATGAGAACTCCTTCTCTAAGGCAATATGGGTTTAGGCATAGGCATTATATACAATGAAAGAATATTTGTTTCAAGGGGTGCCGGGGGGGCTGAAGCATAAGGTTGTCAGATGGCAAAAGCATCTGTAGAATGCCATGGCACGTCATTGGTATCATGGATCAGGGGGATTTTGGGAAATGGAACTCGCCCCTGAAGAGATCCCGGAATGGATGAAACGGGTTATCCGAAGTAACGGAGGGCTGGAATGGGCAGCATTTCATTGGGAGATTGTTTTAAAAGCAGGGCTCTGCAGTGTGGGGAAAAAAAGGCTATCAGTTTTATCCGGGAGGGTCGGGTGGAGACGGAAATCTCCTACAGGGCATTGGATCGCGATGCTGGCCGCATGGCCGGTGTCCTTCTTTCCCAGGGCATCAATCAGGGGGACAGGGTCATTTTTTACATTGAAAAATCCCTTTTCTCCGTAGTTGCCCATATTGCAGTACAAAAGATAGGCGCCGTGGGAGTCCCCCTCAACCCCGGATTCAAGAAGCAGGAAATGGAATACCTGCTCAATGATGCGGGTGCACAACTGGTGCTGGCAGGGCCCCTTCAGGAGACCACCGTTCGGGAGATCGACTCCAGGGTGAAGACCATGGTGATCGACCCAAACACAGCCTATCAGGATTTGGACATCCTCGAATCGGCATCAGGGGATATCCCTGCCCGGGAAATCGGACCCCATGACCCCGGTCTCATCGTGTACACATCCGGAACCACGGGAAAGCCCAAGGGTACCGTTCTTACCCAGGAAAACCTTGTGCATGATGCCCGGAATATTATCCATATCTGGGAGATCACGGAAAGGGATGTTCTCTGCCATGTACTCCCTCTTTTTCATGTCCATGGTCTCTGCTTTGCCCTTCATACGGCCCTTATGGCGGGATCCCACGTGCTCATGCCGGACCAATTCGCACCCGACAGGGTCATTGACATGCTGGCGAACAGTAAGGGGGAAAATGTCTGCTCGGAATTCATGGCGGTCCCGGCCATGTATGCGAAAATGATGGATGCCATGGGAGACAGGAATTTGGATTTCGGCCACATGCGATTGTGGACCTCGGGATCGGCCCCCCTCCTGCCCAAAGACTTCGAGAGGATCACAAGGATATTCGGAAAGGAACCTGTGGAAAGAGAAGGGATGTCAGAGACAGGGATGAACTTTTCCAATCCATTGCATGGGAAGAAAATACCCGGATCCATCGGATTGCCTTTGCCGGCACTTGACGTGCGGGTTGTGGATCCGGAGACCTTCATTGATGTTGAGCCGGGCGGCACCGGCGAATTCTGGCTCAAGGGACCCGGGGTGACGCCGGGTTACTGGCAAAAACCTGAGGAAACAGACAAGGCATTTGCCCAGGGTTGGTTCCGGACAGGTGATTCGGGCAGGGTGGACGGGGAAGGGTATTACTATCTCACGGATCGCATCAAGCATATCATCATCACAGGCGGGGAAAATGTCTCTCCCAAAGAGGTAGAGGGCGTGATCAATCAGCTCGAATGGGTGGTGGAGTCCTCAGTGGTAGGCATTCCGGACGAGAAATGGGGCGAAAAGGTGGTGGCGGCGGTTGTCCCCAAACCGGAAATAAGCGGCACACCGGGGGAGATTCAAAACTACTGTAAGGAGCATCTCCACAATTGGAAGTGTCCCAAGGAAGTGGCATTTGTGGAGGCACTGCCCAAAAACACCATGGGGAAGGTCTTGAAAGACGAGGTAGAGAAGTTTTTTGCCCCATGATGCCGATAATATTGGTTAATATTTGGGGACAGGGATCACCCCATTGCCTGTTTGAGGGTGAAATTCATGTTTGATATTGCCATTATAGGCGCGGGCCCGGCAGGGGCCACTCTTGCAAGACTCATTGGTGAGAAATACAAAGTCCTGCTGGTCGACAAAAGACAGTTGTCGGATACCCCGGAAGGCTTTTCATCGGGAAAGTGTTGCGGCGGACTTCTTGCCCCGGACGCACAAAGAATGTTGTCTAAACTGGGGTTGGGTCTGCCCAAAAGGGTTCTGGAGGAACCGCAACTCTTTGTTGTGAGGGCGATCGATCTGCAGCAGGGTTTGGAAGGGTATTATCAACGACACTACATCAACATGAATCGGTGGGAGTTTGATCGCTGGTTACTGTCTATTGTTCCTCCAGGGGTTGAAAAACGACTTGGTTTCCAGTTCAGGTCATACACTTCGGAAGATACCTGTTTTCACATAAAGCTTTCCAAAGACAACAGGACCTATTCGGAAAAGACAAAAATCCTGGTAGGTGCCGACGGCGCCTTTTCAAGGGTGCGGGCGCGGGCGTTCCCAGGGCACCCTTTTCCGGAAAGGTATTTCGCCATCCAGGAATGGGTGCATACATACAGCAACCTGCCTTACTTCTCTTCATTTTTTGATCCGGAAATTACCGATTATTATTGTTGGACAATACCAAAAGAGGACAACATGATTATCGGTGCAGCCCTTCGGCCGAGAGAAAACACCGCTGAAAAATTCAAAACCTTGAAAAGAAAACTCAGGGATCACGGGTTTGATTTCGGGAAGACGGTTTGGAGAGAAGGGGCACACATTCTGCGACCCTCGAGACTGCAACAGCTCTTTACCGGCACAAAAGGGGTCGCATTAATAGGGGAGGCTGCGGGTTGGATTAGCCCAAGCTCTGCTGAAGGGATCAGCTATGCCTTCAGAAGCGCGCTCCTACTTGCGGAATCGCTGAAAACGGGAATTCGCGACTTCGAGAAACGTTACTATCAGGGGGCGGGCATTTTAAGGAGAAACATATTTTTAAAGAATGTAAAGTCTCGATTTATTTTCAATCCCAGGCTCAGGAAGGCGGTAATGAGGTCGGGGCTTCAAAGTATGAAAATCTACAAACCATAGGGTCTGCCCTTCAGGTCATTGGGCAGCAGGAGAAATGTCCATGCAAATAGTGATCAAAATAGCATTCAGCCTCGCCATCATTCTCGTGGCCACGGGGATCGCAAAAAAGCTTCCATCCCTGGCCGGTCTCATTGGTGTGATGCCCTTGACCGGGGCCCTTGTCCTGGTGTGGGTATACCTGGAGAACAAAGGGAATCCCCATATCATGCAGGACTTCGCCAAAGGCGCCCTTTGGGGGATTCTTCCCAGTATCCTCTTTTTTCTCGTGGTATTCTTTTGCCTTAGAAAAGAATTTCCCCTGCCCCTCGTCCTCTGTGCCGGTTTCGGTGTCTGGCTGGCAGGTGCTGTTGTCCACCAGTGGTGCCTGAAGTGACTCAGAGAGGGCTGTTTCCGTGTCTTTTCTCAGGGCCGGTAACCCTTTTATTTTGAAGCATCATGAGGGCCTTGATCAATCGGGGCCTGGTATTCTCAGGCAAGATGATGTGATCGATGTAGCCGAGTTCCGCTGCCTTGAAGGGGCTGGCAAAGTTGTTCCTGTATTCCTCGACCATTTTCCCTCGTGTTTCTTCGGGATCATCGGCCTCGGCAATCTCCTTTCTGAAGACGATGTTGCAAGCCCCTTCCGGCCCCATCACGGCAATCTCGGCCGAGGGGTAGGCATAATTGATGTCCGCCTCAAAGTGCTTGCTGGACATGGCAAGGTATGCGCCGCCGTAGGCCTTTCTGGTGATTAGGGTGATCTTGGGGACTGTCGCCTCGCAGTAGGCGAAGATGATCTTGGCGCCATGTTTGATAATGCCGCCGTATTCCTGATTGACACCGGGAAGATAGCCGGGGACATCCACGAAGGTGATGAGGGGGATATTGAAGGCATCGCAGGTCCGAACAAACCTTGCGCATTTCATAGAGGCGTCTATGTCCAGACACCCTGCAAGAAACCTCGGCTGGTTGGCGATGATACCGACGGAAAGGCCGTTCAAGCGGCCGAAACCCACGACCATATTTTTTGCATAGTGCTTATGGACCTCCAAAAATTGCTGATCATCCAAAACCCTGCGAATAATGTCCTGTATGTCATAGGGTAATCGGGGGTTGGCGGGCACGATGTCATTGAGGGACTTGTCCGTCCTGTCAGGATCATCAGAACACGCCACTGCAGGAGTTGATTCTCTGAAATTTTGTGGGAGATAAGAGAGAAGCTCTTTCACCCTGTCCAGGGCATCTTTATCCGAATCCTCGGCAAAATGGGCCACCCCACTTTTCGTATTCTGTGTCATGGCGCCCCCCAGTTCCTCGGCAGACACCTCCTCGGATGTGACCGCCTTGATTACCTGGGGGCCGGTGATAAACATATTACTCGATTTCTTGACCATGAAGATGAAGTCGGTCAGGGCCGGAGAGTAGACAGCGCCTCCTGCACAGGGTCCCATGATCACGGAAATCTGGGGGACAACGCCCGAGGCACGGACATTTCTTTTGAATATCTCGCCGTATCCGGCGAGGCTTTCGACCCCTTCCTGAATTCGGGCGCCACCCGAGTCATTCAGCCCGACCACCGGGGCACCGTTCTTCATGGCCAGGTCCTGAACTTTGCAAATCTTTTGACCGACGGTTTCGCTGAGGGACCCGCCGAACACGGTAAAATCCTGGGCGTAAATGAACAATTCCCGGCCGTTCACAGTCCCGTACCCGGTCACAACACCATCACCGGGGAACTTCTTTCTCTCCATTCCGAAATCATGGCAACGGTGAACAACAAATTTGTCCAGTTCCTCAAAACTCCCCTTGTCCAGGAAGTATTCGATTCTTTCTCTGGCCGTCATCTTGCCTTTATTATGTTGCTGCTCGATGCGGTCAGGGCCACCCCCCAGATCCGCTTCCTGATTTCTTTTTTTAAGTTCTTTGATTTTGTCATCCATTTCCATAACCACTCACCTCGTCAATAACAACACAGGCCTACGAAACTATATTATTAGGTTTTCGGAAAACCGATCTTTCTTTTTACCGTGAAAGTGTACCAAATACCATAATATTAATTGGAATATATTCATATCATCTAACACCGAACGTTCGTTTTTTGTCAAGGATTATATCCGTGACCCATAACACCATTCGTCCTCGAGTATCATGCCCCAGGAAACCTTTGCATAACGAAAAATTTCTCCAGGCAAAGAAGCGGACTCCTGCAAACATGCAGCGCTGTATGCTCCGTTTTTCATTTATGCTCGCCATTTCCCTTATTTTCACCGGCGGGTTATGGGATGCAGTCCGCCTGGTGAGGGTCCGCCTTGATTCAGCTTGACAATCCGGGCTCTTAATCATTAGTCTAACTACAAAATCACAGGGATGTCCAAGTAGACTTAACATCTGGTGCTTTCTCAGAGATATTAGTCAGTTAGAACCATGGAGGACAGATGTCTATGGCCATTATCGAGGAAATAAAAGAGATCGTCGGGCCGGAGAATGTGTTTGACGACCATGTTGAGTGCCTCAGCTATTCCCGGGACATGTCCGTACACCAGGGGATACCCGATGCAGTGATTTTCCCCAGATCCACGGAGCAGATTTCCGACATCATGAAACTTGCCCACAGGGACAAGGTTCCTGTTGTTCCGAGGGGCACGGGCACGAGTGTAACAGGCGCTGTCTTGCCCGTCAGGGGAGGGCTCCTTTTGGATCTCAGCCTCATGAACGAGATTCTTGAAATCAACACATCGGACTTCTATGCGAGGGTGGAACCCGGGGTCGTATGCATGCAATTGAACAATGCCCTGGCCAAGGACAATCTCATGTTTCCACCCAATCCAGGGAGCGAAGCCATTGCCACTATCGGTGGGATGGTCGC
>JAFDIX010000990.1 GCA_019307805.1 Deltaproteobacteria bacterium
GCTGCCGCTGCTCCCTTCCAGGCCTGACGGGGTTCACAGCTTCTTGTCGCGAGGGGACCAGCACAAGCCACCGGATGCATTATCGCAGAAGTCTGCCATTAAATGCCACGGGGCACACCCTGCTGTCGCGTTACGCTGGCCATAGGCACCGCTTTGGTTTTGTACCGGCAATTCAAGCGGCGGCCTTCACGGCCACACTTTATTAACCTGCACTCTATAAAACAGCCATTACCAACACGGGCAAACCGGCTCAATGCAGCAAAAGACTGTGCATACATCGTGAATCTTGCGGCTGAAAATGGGTCCAATTTAAGTTTTTAGCGGTCTGTGCCGATCAATTTATAAATATTTTTTCAACGTGTGCGTTGGGGTTTAACACAATTCTTCCTGAAGAAATATTCCAGCTCTGGTTCGTTGTTTAACAGCAACACTGCGGCATAACCCCCTTGACGCCGATAAACCACAGGAACAGTATGGATATATGACTTACGCCAGACGAAAAATTTATGGGGGCGGTCATGCCGGATAACAGCTACACATTAAATTATCACGCCAGAAATTTCTCGTCCGGCTTAAGCCAGAGAGATAAAAACACTCAATTCACAGCCAGCACTCTTTCTTTACTTCGTGGCCCTGGATCGAGTCCTGGTTGCAGCTATTGCCCGATGACACCAACCCCCTGGTGTTTGTCGCGGTAGCAGGCAATCTGACAGTCGGTCTAGCTATCCTGGTCCCAAGGCGTATCCGAAGGCATGGCTTTGTCGTTTCCAACAGGCTTCACCTTCACGAGACTGGCGACCCGGTGCTGGATGAACTTACCATTGAGCACAACAACCTTTTAGCTGATGCAAGACTGGAATCTTCAGTCGCTGAAAAATTTATCGACACCCTGATCAGCCAACACGATCTTAAGTGGGATGAGCTTGTGCTCGGGGGCGTTCTGGATAGCGCGAAACTCCTGAAGGTCTGCGCTCGAGAAAACCCGTGCCTCTCTCTGACGCAGGCTTATTCACGTTCACAGCCGGCGTACTATGTAGATCTGGCCGCAGTCAGGAGTTCCGGCCAGGACTACCTGTGTCAACTCAGCAAGAGTGCGAGATATAAATTAAGAAGAGCGTTACGCGAATTTGAAAAAACCGGTCCAATCGAAATAAAGTCTGCATCGACAACGGATGAAGCCTTGTCATTTTTTCAGGAACTTATTCGTTTACATGAAATATACTGGCATAAAAAAGGGCTAAAAGGAGCCTTTCCAACTGCTGCAATCACTGACTTTCATAAACGCCTTATCACTGCATGCCACCCCGACAATCAAGTTGATCTGCTCAGAATATCGACGCCGGAAACCGTGATAGGCTATTTCTATAACTTCCTGCATAACGGCCATGTTTACTATTACCAGTCAGGTTTTGACTATTCCAACCCCAGACTCAGCCCCGGCATGTTGTGTATTTATCTGGCGATCAAACACTATCTGGAAAGGGACGCCCTGACATATGATTTTCTTGCGGGAGACTACCAACATAAACGGCACCTTTCCACTCACAGCTACCAGATAAACTGGGCTGTATTGCAGCGTGATAGATTGCGCTTTCGTACAGAAACAGCGTTACGCGCCCTCAAATATTTTTTTATTCCCCTGAAAAATCATCCCTGAGACTGGTCAGGCTGCGCCAATGAGCAGACAGTACCCATGAGAGTGTCCTTCTCAGCAAATAATTACACGTAAAATACTCAGCTTACTTTCTACTATTTAAGAAGATTGCTCAATTTTCATAAAAAAGAATTACAACAAAGGTCAAGTGTTTACTTTACATTTGAGAGAAAATACCTTTAAAATGGCTGTTAACAGAATAACAATCTAAAGTTACATATCAGATAGCGTAAAGTTTTCCGCCAGGCAAATAATCCCTTGGACGCCAGTAACACTCAATTCATGCCCGCCAGCAAAGAAATTACGGCGACTATCTGTTCACTGGATGAGCTACCGGACCTGGACGTTCGCTGGAAAGAACTCCAGACACGCAGCCAGCACTCTTTCTTTACTTCGTGGCCCTGGATCGAG
>JAFDIX010000018.1 GCA_019307805.1 Deltaproteobacteria bacterium
TGATTGACTGGAAGGGGGAGGATTGGACCCCGGGTTGCGGGCGTCCCGCAGCCCATCCCAATGCCCGCTTTACCGCGCCCATTAACCAGTGTCCCACCTTTGATCCGGAGTGGGACAATCCGGAAGGGGTGCCCATCGGGGCTTTCATCTTTGGCGGTCGCATGAGCAAAAATGTTCCCCTGGTGTATCAGGCATACAACTGGTCCCATGGGGTGTATCAGGCAGCGACCATGGGTTCTGAGGCAACAGCGGCGGCTGAAGGCCAGGCGGCAACCAGGAGAGATCCCATGGCCATGCTCCCCTTTTGCGGGTACAACATGGCCGATTACTGGAACCATTGGTTGAATGTCGGGCGGCTGACGCCGAGTCCCCCCCGCATATTCAGGGTGAACTGGTTCAGGCGGGATGAGAGCGGCAACTTTATGTGGCCGGGGTTTGGCCAAAATATGCGTGTTCTCAAGTGGATCATTGACCGGGTGCATGGGAAAGGTTATGGGGTAGAGAGCCCATTGGGATATATGCCCCGCCATGAGGATATCAACTGGGATGGGCTGGATTTTGATAAAGAGACATTCTACGAACTCATGTCCGTAGACCGGGAGGCCATGAAGTTGGAGGCCAGGTCCCATGAAGAGCTTTTTGACAACTTTTATGATCGCCTGCCCAAAGAGTTCATACACCACAGGGAGTTGTTCAAATCCAGGTTGTGGCGAGGTCCGGAGGTGTGGGGGCTTGCCAGACATATCTTTTAGACGGCGGGGCCGCCTTGGTTTAGAAAATCAACAGGCGCCCGTTGAAAGGCATAGACCGGGGCAGCCTGAATAATGGGAAAAGAAAAAGCCCTTGAACTCTGACCTTGCGCATTACTATGGAATGATGCCTCCTATGAATTATCCAGTTTGTTTGCAATATCCGCTGCCTGGCTGATCATGCGGTCAAAAAACTCCTGGACCGTGGGGATGTCATGTACCATACCTACTCCCTGGCCGCAGGGGATGATTCCCCCATCCAGATTTCCTTGGCGGTACATCTGCCTGGCCTTTTCCCCTGATACCACTTTCAGGATATCCTGGAGTTCGGCCTGAGAGGCCTCGAGTTCGGCACACTTCTTTGCCGGTTCATTGACCCACACCCGGTGGGTCGAACCGATGGACCTCATGATCAGCATGGTATCCAGTTCACTCGCATCGAGCAATGCCTGTTTGATATCATCATGGAGGGGAGCCTCCTGTGTTGCCAGTAACCGCGTTCCGACAATGACCCCCTGGGCCCCCAGTGCCAAAACCGCCAGCAGACCTCTGCCGTTCGAAACCCCTCCACCACCGATGACGGGAATAGAAAGGCTCTCAGCCACCCTGGGAACCAGCACCATTGTGCCCAGATCCAGTTTACCGGTCGCCCCGCCGTTCTCATACCCCACCACCGTCACGATGTCCGCGCCCAGGGCCTGTACCTTCAGAGCATAGCGGACCCCCACACACTTGTGGATCCAAACCATGCCCGCTTCTTTAAAAAGTCTGCATAATTCATCAGGCGCGGAGTGCCCGGATGTCTCCACGATTTTGACACCTTTCTTCACAAGGACATCCATGTATTCCATGTTATCAATGGGCCGCATCATGGGGAAAAGATTGAGATTCACTGCAAATGGCCTGTCCGTGAGATCCATTAAACGGTCGAGTGCTGCACCGAAATCTTCCTTGGTCTCATACATGGCCGATGCCAGAATCCCCAATCCCCCGGCATTGGACATGGCGGCAGTGAAATCAGGATTTGAGATCCACATCATGGTTCCCCCCACAATGGGATATTTGATGCCCAGCATCTCTGTCACTTGTGTCTGAAACATGGAAGCCTCCTTTGGTTATTGAATGGTATTGCGCTGCAAGGTTTAATGGTAATCAAGATTATCATTCGGTCGAATCAATGGGGGATAATGTGCCCTCATAGGCCTGTTTGAGAATCCCGGGGAGCGAAGTCCCTTCTCCCTTTGCCTCTTCCATGATTTTTTTGAACCAGGGATAGGTTTTCTCAAAACACGAGAGTATGGGTTCGATCCCTGTCAGGTACATCCCATCCGGCGGATCCCCTGTCCCCTTTGAACGGGTAACGGCCGCTGCCGCTGCCAGGGCACTTTGCACAGCAAGGCCTATGCCCTCCCCACTCACAGGCATGATAAATCCTGCAGCATCCCCCACGAGCAGAACATTCCCCCTGGCAGGCCTGAAAGTGCGGGATGTTAATTCCCGGTAAAGTGCCGGCTCCAGACAACTCCCCCGCCAGACTGGCTCCCGGGCCTTTGACAAAGCATGGTGTTCAGCCATAAAGGTTTGGGCCCATGTCATGATCTCTTTTGTGGTACCCGGTTTGCCCGCGACCTCCATAATGATGGTGCCGTCTTTTTGGTGGACCGTGAAAAAGGACGGATTGATTTCCCGGGGATAGAACCAATGAAAATAGTCCTGATCTAAACCAATCTCTCCCTCAAAGTGTTCCTGAAGGGCCTGCCCGTATCGAACCTGGAGATTGGGGAATAGGAATTTACGGATGACCGATGTTGCGCCGTCTGCCCCGATGGCATAGGTGGACATCAATTCCCGCGTCTCCCCTTCCCTTTTGACCATGATGGCAAGGCCCCCTGCCTTCTGAGCTATGCCGACCACTTCCGCCCTGTCCCGGATGTCTACGCCGCTCTCCCCTGCCTTTTGGTTCATCCAGTGGTCAAGCTCTTTTCTCCAGCTCAACCAGGTGAGGTTGTCGATTTTCTCCAGGCCAATCCCGGGGACATGGAAGCAGTAGCCTTTGAGTTGTGAGGGGTGGGTCAAAACTTCCTGGGGCGGGAATCCGAACTCCTGCTCGATAAGCCCCTGGGCAAGGGCGCCCATGACCATCCCTGAGCAGACCTTATCCCGGGGCAGCCTCTGCTTGTCGAGCATCAGGGTCTTTAACCCTTTTTCAGCGCAGGCCTTTGCGCAGGTGCTCCCTGCCGGACCTGCACCGACTACAATGACATCATACCTGTCCATGGGAAAAGTTCCTAAGGTGGCCAAATGATGGAAACCAGATGCGTTGTCCCGGCTTTAACTCTGCTATTTGGCTATCCACAGTTCTTTGGGAAAATTGGAGTAATGGAGTGATGGAGTAATGAAAAAGCCCTATGTCTCTCCTTACCAGCAATGCAGCCTTTTTTTGAGGTCAGAATGGGCAAACGTGCTTTTCTTGGTTTCTAAAACCAGTACTCCAATACTCCATTACTCCAGTATTCCGGTACTACTCCAGTTTGCATACGCCATGCTCACTAAGCTTGACTCGATAAGTCAAAAAGAGCGGAGGCCTAGAGGCTATTCAAAATCCATGGAGAGGACACTTCTTGTCTGAAATTTCCCGTTTTTAAGGTCTTCATGGGCCTGGTTCACCTGGGTGACAGGGATAACCGCCTCGATATCCGGATCGATCAGACCCGCGTTCACCAGGCGCATGGCTTCACGAAACTCGTTCCTGTTGCTTGCGCGGGACCCCAAGACCTGTTTTTCGTTGATGACAAGATCATAGCCCGGCACGGTCAGTTCAGGGGTCACAAAGGCCATGACAACAACCTTTCCCCCCCGTCTGGATGCTGCAAGCGCCTCCAGGACGGATTCCCGCGTTCCGATATTGTCGATGACCACGTCAAATTGGCCGACAGATTTTTTCACCTCTTCCAGAAAATCCTTCTTTCCCGTGTTGATGACAATGTCAGCACCCAGGGATTTGGCCCGGTCACATTTTTCATCCTTCCGGCTGGTGGCTATGACATGGGCTCCCATGAGTTTTGCGATCTGCACCGCCTGCATTCCCAAACCACCCACTCCAAGGACACCGACCCTGTCTCCAACGCCCACCTGCCCGACATACTTGATGGCCCGATAGCTGCAAGCGACCGCATCGGGGATAATGCAGGCCTTTTCGAATGAAATCTTCTCCGAAAGCACCTCAAGATTGGATGCCGGTATGTTGACAAACTGCGCATACCCTCCATCAGTTTCAAATCCGATTCTTGCGAGATTGTCACACCGATTTGTCTCACCCCTGAGACAATAATCGCAACGTCCGCAATAAAGGTCCAGGGACATGGCTACCCTGTCGCCGGCCTGAAAGTCCTTCACACCGGAACCCGTTTTTGCAACGACCCCCGCTATTTCGTGGCCGGGGATATGGGGGAGTGTCACAGTGGGCACCTTCCCCTCGGCAATATGCACATCACTCAGGCACAAACCGCACGCCTTCACCTCTATGGTCACTTCGTGCACACCCGGGTCCGCAATATCCACGTCTCGAATGACCAGGGGTTTGTTGTACTCCTCAAGAACAACCGCTTTCATCATCTCACCTCCAGTTTACATTTCTTCCTCTTCAAACGGGTTTTCCGACAGCCTCCTAGAGGGGGTCCAGGACAGTGTCAGCATGCCCATCCACCTTGATCAGAGGGCAGTTTGAATTCAGGCGCCTTGCCCCCCTTTGCTATCTCCCTTGCCATACCCTTCTTCCTCCCTTTATTTCATTCCCGGTCACTCATATCTCCACAGGACCGGGATTCCGCATTTGCTGTTCGCACTACTCGGATGCTTCAAGTTCCCAGGCATTATAGCAGATCACCTCTGATGCAGGTTTCCGGTCCCTTGGACTCTGCTCCGCCAGGAGATGTTTTTCATTTAAAAAAGAGTCGTCTTCACTCGGGTATCCCAGGGCAACAAGGGCGATCACAATGTACTCGTCTGCTATTTGAAATTCCTCTTTTACCTTGAGGGGATCAAACCCTGCCATGGGATGGGCAATGATCCCTTCTTTCATTGCCTGCAGGATCATACTCTCGACGGCCAATCCGCAATCAAAAAAGGCGTAGTCCCTTCGATCACTCAGCCGGCAGTCCAGATCCGGCTTGGTAACCACTGCCAGGATCATCGGGGCCCTCTTGGCCCAGTAGTTTGCTCCGGCAAGTGCGGCGTGCATTTTGGTCAGGGCATCATCGTTGGTGGCCACAAGAAAGCGCCATGACTGGTTGTTAAAGCATGACGGTGCGAAGGTCGCTGCAGTCATAAGGCGCTCAATGACCTCGTCAGAAATCTTCTGCTCACTCAGGGCACGTTTCGCCCTCCGTTCCTGGATTTCATTCATTAGTTCCGGCATTACTCTCCTCCTGACCCATTTTATTTATGAAACTGCGCATAATTCACGAATAATGAGAAGGCATCTTACCCTATTCCCTGCATTTCCACAACATTCCCCCCGACAAACGTGTGTGGTAGCAGCATGGTGAAAAAAGGTGACAAAAGTGCTTTTTCTTGAGAATCAAATGGGGTATTAATAGCAACACGCGACGCAAGCGCCTGCGCTATGCGTGACCAAAATTCAAAATCCCAAAGAAAAAAAGGGAGGAATGAAATGGGCGGCATAAAAAGACGGCCTTTTTTGACCCTGTGCATCTTTCTCATAATGACCATTACAGGCTGCTCCTCCCTGAATGATTCCGAAAACGAAGGGGATTTGCCGCTGCCCGGACTCCGGGAAAAGGTGCGGGTCCTGAGGGATGGTAAGGGGATGCCCTATATCTATGCCGCCAACCTCCATGATGCCATGCTGGCCCAGGGTTTCATAGCCGCCCAGGACAGGCTTTTCCAGATGGAACTCACGCGACTCTTTTCCTCCGGCCGTATCTGCGAACTGGTGGGCGCAAAGGGAAAGCCCCTGGATATTCGCATGAGAACCATCGGTTTTCGCCGCAATGCCGAAAAACAGGCCCGGCTCCTGGACAAGGAAACAAGAATAGTCTTCCAGAAATATGTAGACGGAATCAATGCCTATATAAAAACCCGGCCAGAGACCTTTCCCCTTGAATTCAAACTGGCCGGCATTCAGCCCGGCCCATGGACCATTGCAGACTCTCTGACCATCATGTTCTACATGAGCTGGAATTCTTCAGCCAACTTAAAAACGGAAATTACTGCCCAGATGCTCGTGGAGAGGCTTGGTGAGGAAAAGGCCAGGGAAATTTTTCCCCTCAACATCAACCCGGATGAAAAACATTATGCCGGAGATGCATTTCCCTCTCCCGACCTGGCGGCAGTGAAACTTCCCATTTCATCAGACAAAACTATTTTAGGCTATTTAAAGGATGTTCCCTCCGGGACCGGGAGCAACAACTGGGCAATTGCCCCCAGGCACTCTGCCAGCGGTAAAACCATGCTGGCCAATGATCCCCATCTGGATTCACGCATACTGCCTGGACCATGGTACCCCAGCGGTATCATTATTCCCCAGTGCAGGTTTGTGGGTGTTGGTGTTCCAGGCACTCCCGGTTTTGTGATTGGCAGGAATGAGCATATTGCTGTGGGTGTGACCAATGCCTATGCAGATACCCAGGATCTCTACGTGGAAACACTCGACCCGAAGGACAGCAAAAGATATCTGGAGGGAAATCGGTCCATTCCCTTTGAGATTATTGAGGAGACCCTGACCATCAAAGACAAGGATGCACCCCAGGGGACCAGGCAGGAAAAAATAAGCATAAGGCTCACAGGCCGGGGTCCGGTTATTTCCGGCGTCCTTCCGGGACTCAAGACAAAGAAGGTGTTGACCCTGCGATGGGCACACTTTGAAAACATGGGGCCGTCCCTGGGCCTCTTACAAATCATGACGGCCAGGTCTGTGTCTGATGTGCGCAAGGCACTGGAAAGCACACATTTTATTGCGCTCAACTTTGTCTTCGCAGATACAGCCGGGAATATCGGATGGCAGGTATCCGGGAGACTGCCTGTTAGGTCCCAGGGAGAGGCGACCGTTCCCTTTGTTGTTAAAGACAGCCGGGACAACTGGACAGGATGGATACCCTATCAAGAAATGCCTCAAAGCGAGAATCCTGAAAAGGGGTGGGTCGGCACCTGCAACCATAAGACCGTCACCGATGCCTTTCCCTTTTATTATTCTTCCCACCTGGCCCCCTCCTACCGCTACCGCCGCCTTATCCAGCTGATGGACAGCCCCGGGAAAAAATCCACGGATGATCACTGGCGTTTTCAGCGGGACACTCTCAACCTCACGGCTGAAGTCCTATCCCCCATCATGGCCAAAGTCCTCATGGCCGATGAAGACACGAAAGTCCTGGGACACATTCTCTCGGAGTGGGACCATCGTGATGACAAGGACCAGCCCGGCCCCACGGTTTTTCAGACCCTGTACCGAAGGTTTGCGTACCTGGCATTTCAGGACGAGCTGGGGGAAGATGTAACCAGGAACATGCTCGCGAACACCTATTTCTGGCAGGAGAGGGTTCAGAGCATGATGGTTCAAGGGACATCAGCCTGGTTTGATAACGTCAAGACCGGCGGTGTAAAAGAAACCAGGGACGACCTGCTTCGTCAGGCCGCAAAGGAAATTCTAAAGGAAATGGGAGAATCCCTGGACCAGGACCCAAAGAAATGGCACTGGGGCAAGGTCCATCAAATAGAGTTTGTCAGCCCCATCAGGCGGTCGGGTTTTGGAAAAGGACTCCTGGGAGGGGGTTCCCATCCCATGGATGGGTCCGGAGAGACCCTGTATGCCGCCAAACCCAGTTACAAAAGCCCCTTTGATGTCACGGTCACCGCCTCTCTCCGCATGGTCGTGGACCTGGGTGACAATGACAAGGTGCTGGCGGTCCTGCCGGGCGGCACTACGGCACGGCTCTTTGTCCCCCACACCACTGATCAGATCGAGGCCTTCATGAATGGTGAAAAGCTGTATTGGTGGTTCAGCGACAACGCCATTGAAAAACATGCCAAGACCACACTCACGCTGAATCCCAACTAAAGGGTTGAGTCTGCTTGATGTATTTTTCCCAGCGCATATCAGTCATTATTTCGCGGGAGAGAAATAGGGCACCATGCGAAATTTTCTTGACAGAAAATCCAAAAAATATTATGAACGACCATTCGTTCGGTAAAGGGAAAGGCAGTGAAGACAGGTCTCAAGACCAACATAATGAAAGAAAAGATCCTGGAGTCGGCCATTGATCTTTTCTATAAAGCGGGCTTTGTAAAGGCTTCCATTAGGGACATCTCCCAGAAGGTGGGGATCGCCAAATCCTCAGTCTATGAGCATTTCAAAAGCAAGGATGATATTCTTTACCAGATCATCATCGATTTGAACACGTTTGTAGTGAGAGAACTGAAACAGGCAGCCGGCATGCACGATAGCCCACTTGAGTCTCTCAGGGCCATGATCTTCTGGCAGGTCTGTGTGACAACTGAAAAACGTAAAGAAGTCAAAATCTATATCGAGGAGCAATATCAGTTACCCCCGAGGCTGCGGAAAAGCGCCCTCAAAGGGCATAGACAGGTTTATAAGCTTTATTACGATAAGATTTGTGAGATCAACCAGGACCTCCTCCCGGATATGAACAGGATTGCAATGGCTTTTGCCAATTTCGGGATGATAAACTGGGTGTATCGCTGGTTCAGAGAAGACGGTGAAATGACCATTGAGGAGGTTGCCGAGGTGATCATCCGTATTTTCTTCAACGGCATCTTAAAGGACGCTTATTTGGACGATAATCAGAAAAAGATATCAGAAAGTTAGGGGGGAAAAAATTTACAACCATTTCGAACGATCGTTCGTCCGGAATGGTTAATGAAATGTAGTTGGGATAATTTAGAAGGGGAAAGAAATGAGATACGCAGAGACGGGATATGATTTAGAAATTGATCTATCCCGGGGAAGCATCGAGAGGGTAGAAACCGACCCAAGAGACACCGAGCTTTATCTGGGGGGTGTGGGTACGAACGCCAAAATATTATGGGAGAGGGTTCCCCCTGAAGTTGAACCCTTTTCTCCCGATAATCTGCTCATATTCAGCGCCGGTCTTTTATGCGGCACACCTGCTCCCGGGTGTAATCGTACCATTGTTTCTACCATTTCTCCTCAGACCTTGTTAATGGCATTTTCAATGATGGGGGGTTTTTTTGCAACGGAATTGAAGTTTGCCGGGTACGACAAAATAATTATCCGCGGCAAGTCCCCCGATCTGGTTTATTTGTGGATAAACGATGACAAAGTAGAAATACGGGATGCCGGTCATCTCCGGGGGAAAGGCACTCTTGAAACTGAAGAACTCATTAAAGAGGAGTTGAAGGAGCCGAAAGCCAAGGTGGCGACTATCGGCCTGGCCGGCGAAAACAGGGGCTATTTCGCTTCCATCCAGGAGGGCAAGGCCAGTGTCAGTCGTGGAGGCATAGGCGGTGTTATGGGAGACAAAGGGTTAAAGGCGATAGCTGTTCGAGGAACAAAGGACATCCATATTGCCCGACCGGATGAATTTATGGAGCTTTGCAATGAAGTGCTCAAATATATGGATCACCGACTAAAAAATCCCATTGATAAAGGGGTACCCACGTCTATACTTGCCACATTGGGAATTCAAGAGTTTGCAGAGACACCTGATGAAGAATGGCATCTCGGCATGTTCGCCTGGGGACATTCCAGATATAGGAGAAAAGATGTTTGGACCAAAGAAATCCAAGAAAAATGGAAGCAAACTCATGAAAAACTGTTGGAGCGGTCAATAAGTTGCTTTAATTGTCCGGTTAAATGCGGTGGACTGGTTTCCCACCCGGAGCTCGAGCGAAAATCCATGCTGAAATGCTCCCAACACGTTAGGTATATCGTAGCAGCGGAGACAGACAACCCGGACTTTGGTTATAAAATGGCTTGTCTTAGTGACGAGTATGGAGTTGATGGATTCACGGCACCGCTGGTTATTGCCTTTGCCCTTGAACTTTACGAAAACGGCATTTTAACTGACGATGATTTCCCTGGAATGCCGTCCGATAACGAGGGGAGATTTTACTGGTTACTAGAGAGAATTGTTCGGCGGGAAGGGATAGGAGATGTTTTGGCCAACGGCACGTATTGGGCAGCCCGCCAAATCGGCCGAGGGGCAGAAGCCTTCGATCACAATACTATTAAAAAACATGAGCAGGCGCCGCTTAAGCTATCAATGCTGAATCCCCTTTATTATCTCATGTATTGTACCGGTGAGAAGATTAACATCACCCAGATTGAAGGGCAATTTCCCCAGGGACCTCTGGAAACAAGGGAGGAAAGGGAAGAATTTCTAAAGGATTGGATCCAGGTTCCTAATGAAAGGATCAAGGAGTATTTTTTGAACTGGGAACCGTTCTCCTTCCCATATAACCCGTCTGTTCAGGCATGCTGCGAAATTGTTGATTGGATGGAGGCGATGCACTACATCGATGACACCCTCGGCATTTGTGCCAGCGTCTCATCCTTTGCGATGAAACCCCCCTATCATATCCACAATCTACCGCATATTATCTCAGCCGCAACCGGACTGGATATCGATGACGCGGAACTGTGGGAGATAGCCAGGAGGAACCGGAATCTGGTTAGAGCCAATAACGTAAGAAGGGGCATGAGGAGAAAAGACGAGAAGGTTCCGGAGAACCATTGGAAGAAAAGATTTCCAGAGCTTGAAAAGGAGCTCCTAGATACCTATTACAAATTTAAGGGATGGAATAACCAGGGGATCCCCACTAAAGGGTCTTTACAAGAATTGGGCCTGGATTACGTATTTGAAGACTTCGAAAATAGGGGGATCAATTCAGAGAATGGGAATCGGTGAATAATGGCTCTTAACCAACATTGCCGGATAATTTTTTTCATGTAATAATGGGGCCTTATCGCATTAGCATTCGATATCAACGATGTATTGAGGTGCCTAAAATGGAATTTGTGAGGCCCTACCCTGAAGAACTGGTTCAAAAATATCGCAAAACCTGGATGGGCATCACTCTCATCGAAGCCTTTGACCGCACCTGTGACATCACGCCTGAAAAGGTGGCTGTTGTAGAGGGTGAGAAACGGACCACTTTCGCCCAACTCCGAGAAAAAGCCAGAAAAACAGCCTTTATTTTCCTGGAAATGGGAATCAAAACCGGCGCGCCGGTGCTGTTTCAGATTCCCAATTCCCTGGAGGCCCTATACGTCTATCTGGCACTGGACATGATCGGTGCGGTACCTGTGCTGTGCCTCCCAAGGCACGGTCAAAGGGAGCTTGAGAGATTCACAACACTCACCGGGGCTGCCACGTGGATCGGATCATCCAACTGGGGGAAAATCGACTACATCGCCATGGTGGGGGCTGTCAGAGAAAAGGTCCCCTCCCTTCAAAACCTCATTGTGGTGCAGGATGATGCCCCGGAGGGCTTCATCAGTCTCCAGCCCTTGGTAAACCAAGAGGAATTGGATTCCTCGTCTGTGGATCTGCTCAAGGCATATCGGCCCGGCCCGGATGATGTTTTGCATCTCGCCCCCACTGGCGGCACTACAGGAATCCCGAAACTTGTTCCCAAATCCCACAATGCCCAGCTCTCCAGGGCCTTTTACTGGGCGAGGTCTGCGGAGAGAGGGCCTGAGGATATTTTCCTTGTGGCAGCGCCCATCAGCCACGACGCACCCCAGATCACCAGCATGGCCTTTCTCGCAATGTTCGGGGGAACACTCGTATTCTGCCCCTCCCTCAGAGCGGAGGACATCCTTCATCACCTGGAAAAGGAAAAGATCACCTATTGTTTCATGGTCCCCACCATCCTGAGCGACATCGCCAATATGGAAGGGCTGGAAGAATACAAATTTTCCCCAAACCTCAAGATAGGCACAGGCGGTGCCTGGGCCCCTCCAGACCTGATCCGAACCATCTGCAAAAGGATTCCATGCACTTTTTTTAATACCTACGGAATGACCGAAGGCCCCGGTTTCATGACCCGGAGCACGGATTCCATAGACATCATCGCCACCACCGTGGGCAGGCCCCAGTGCCCCTATGACGCCTTTAAAATTGTGGATGATGAAGACAAGGAAGTGCCCCGGGGCGAAGAGGGGGAACTGGTGGGCCAGGGCCCATGCGTGGTATCCGGGTATTATAAATCCGAGGAAGAAGACAAACTGGCCTTTACCCCGGATGGTTTTTTCCGTACCGGGGATATCGGAAAACTGGACAGTGCCGGAAACCTCATAGTCACCGGGAGAAAAAAGGACCTCATAAAACGAGGGGCCGAGACCATCATCCCATTTGAAATCGAGGAGCTGATTTCCGAGCATCCCGCAGTACAGCAGACAGCGGTCGTGGGCATGCCCGATGAGAGACTGGGAGAAAGGATCTGTGCCTATGTCCAGCCTATCTCCGGCAGCGCCCTGGCCTTTGAAGAGCTCATCGACTTCCTGAAGGAAAAGGGGGCCTCCAAACTACTCCTTCCCGAACGTCTGGAAATTATGGATGCGTTCCCTCTCACCGCAATGCAGAAGATAAACAAGCAGGCCCTGCGCGAAGACATCGCCCAAAAAGTGACAAAGAAAAAGAAATAAATGCTTTATCCTCTGACATGGAGTTCATCCCTGCTGGTTTTCACTTGCCCCCTGGTTCCTAAATCCAGACCTTCTTCAAGAAGCCTCAATTGCCTTTTTCGGGCTTTATTGTAATCCGCTTCTTCTCTTACCTTTTCTTCGAGGGATTCTCGCAAGAGCTGACTGAGAGATTTATCCTGAATGGCAGCCATGATTTTGGCCTGTTTTAGCAATTGTCGAGGGATGGATAAGGTCACATTTTGTTTTTCCATTGGTTCGAGCCTCCCGCGATTATTTAACGCGAATATGTACACATTTTTACGTGAAAGACCAATACAAAAATGGGTAAGATGGACTTCGGGTACACCGGTCGACTTAGGAGGGGGATAGGATCCATGAATAATTGATTTACTATTTCCTCCCTGACTGGCCGGGACGCTGAAGCAATGACCCGGTGTTTTTTGTGCCCTTGACATTTTTGAAAGCGGACTTAAAAACATCTTAAGACAAAGAGTGAGTCAGGAGGTGGAAAATGAACATAAAAAGTCTGAAAATATTTCTTCAATGTTGCATGGGCTGCTTCATACTTATGTTTTGTGCAAGTCTTGTCTGGGCGAGTGACCCGATCAAGAAATCGAAAATCCCAGACGCTGTAATGAAGGCGGCAGAAAAAGATTCTCAGGGGCGCAAGCTTATCGAAACCTACTCAGATTTCGAAGAAGGCAGGATGGTATATGAACTGCGCTACGATGATGGAAAAGGGGGCTGGGTTGAACTGAACTATGAAGAAGAGGGAACCCTTATTGAAAAAGAGACCAGGATCACATTGGACCAGGTTCCTCCCCAGGTTCTCAAAGCGCTTAAAACCCGTGCTCCAAACTTGAAAATCAACACCAACCACATTGAAAAGGCAGAAAGATACAAGAAGTACTCAAACGGTAAAGCAGTGACGCTTATCTGGTACGAGTTTGATGAAAGTCATGACATCGACCGTGGTAAAGGGAAAAAGTGCGATGTGGAGATTAACGCAGAGGGGACTGTTGTTGTCTTCGAGATAGAACCCCAGCACAAGTAGTTAACTCGCCTTTGTTGTAGGCATCCTGCAATAAAAATGAGAGATATGCGGTGCGCGTATACCGACTAGGGGACTACAATCAAGCACAATTCCAGATAGGAGAAATCTGGAATTTGGCAGACCAGTGAGCCTTTCCTAAATAGTCTGTGTCAAACTACCTAGCTCACAATTATGATTTGAAACTGATTATGTATTCATCACATATCAGAGCAATCCTGGAACAAACGAACCCTCGAATTATTCAAAAATGGCTCTTGAAACTCTCAAAAACTTTTGTAGGTAGGTTTTCGCTGGCATCTGCTTTAAGTGATAGTAATTTGGAGTGATTCGGAGAAACAGTAAGTCCCTTTTCAATATATTCCTTTGCTTTTTTGTATTTAAAATTCTTCATTTGCTTCTCCGCCAATAAAGCATAACGGTCGGTAATTTCCTCGATACCTTGTTTTGCCTCAGGGTTTTCAGGATCAAGCTTTAATACCTCATTATAATAGTGGT
>JAFDIX010000019.1 GCA_019307805.1 Deltaproteobacteria bacterium
CGATAGGGTAAACATTGGCTACAATGGGTGTAGCCAAATGCATCATTATGTCAACCCAGTGATATTCCTGAATTATTTAGTTTTTTATTCCTGTATCTCCAGTATAGTGTAGCCTTTTTTTGTATCCGCGAAAATTCCCCTTGATCCTCTTCGTTATTGCCTCCCACCCAAATACTCAAATTTACAATATAATTTCAGATAGATAGCCCCCCCTACCCCCACCCCTTTCACCAATGGCATCCCCCTTGCATTATTGGGAAGACAAAAGTGATGAGGTTGCAGGAAAAGTTGTGACCTCCCATTGCAAAAGGAGGTGGTTCTCATGAGGAAAGAGGTGATCAAGTCTGGCGGAAGGATTGTGGGAAAACCCTTTTCCGGCCGCCCTTGTATCCATGGACAAGAGGGCCGAATTGAAATGCCCAAATCCTGTATTCATCATTACGAGTGCTGGCATTGCCCCTTTGATCAATGGCTCGCAGAGATAGAAGGGAATCCCGATTCTTTGGATCTTTTAAACCCGAAATACGCTGTGTTGGCGAAGGCGGCCTGAGACAGGACCCGGCGCCAAAAAAAAGGAGGTTTCATAAGATGGACAAGAAAGCACAAGAGAAAAAGAAAAGGGTGATAGGGTTTCAGGTGGTAGAGGATGAATGCATCTGGATGAAAGCAGGGGTCGTCAATTTCCGTCTTTGTGACAACGCCTATGATTGCTACAATTGCCCCTTTGACATAGGTATGCGGAAGGCCATGAATTTGAATCTCTCTGATGAGAAAAACAAGGAAAAGCCTGGGTGGGTGCAATACCTGCAAGAAAGGTATCATGGGGCATCTCGACCCTGCCGCCATGCCCTAACAGGCCACATCGACGCACCCAAGATCTGCACGATGAACTACGAATGTTACCATTGTCCATATGATCAGATTCTGGATGAACTGGATCTTGGCGGAATCGCCGACGTTCCAAGCTATCGGAATGCCTCCGGCTATAGAATGGCAGAGGGGTATTATTATCATATGGGGCATAGCTGGGCCCGTTTCGAGCATGGCGGGCGTGTTCGGGTTGGTTTTGACGATTTTCTCGCCAAGCTCTTTGGTCCCATAGAGATATTGAACCTTCCTCCTCTGGGCGCCACATTGAAGCAGAGCCAGGTGGGATGGACCTTCAGCCGGGACGAACATAAGGCAGCGGTTTTATCGCCCGTGACAGGTTCTGTGCTCGCCACAAACCACCGGGCGCTGAAGCATCCCGGAATCACGAATCGTGACCCCTACCAGGAGGGCTGGCTATTTATCCTGGAACCCAGGCTCCCCAAGAAAGACCTCAAAGGGCTCTATTTTGGGGATCAAGGCTTCCGATGGATGGAAGAGGAGGATCGCAAGCTCATGTCGTTGATGGGTCCTGAATACGAGCAGCTTGCCGCCACCGGTGGAGAACTGATCGGCGACATCTTTGGCAATTTCCCGGGTCTCGGATGGGACCGCTTAGTGCATACTTTTCTCGGGACTGAGAAGGCATGAGGGATCGCTTCACCTAATGGCCTTGCGGATGCCCCCATTGTTATTGGGGGCAGGAAGGGCACTGCGAAGAAAAACCGAACAATAACGGCAAAAATCGAGTGGCGTCTGATCCAGGTCTTCAAGCACTCCGGAGAAATGCATGAGGCAGCCTCTGTCCACACAGTGGTGGATATCAAAAAGGTGCCCCAATTCGTGGAGAGCGACCTTTGCCGCTCTTCCCAGCAGGAGTGATCGTGGTGGCGTAGAACCATCGAGATTTCTTTTCAGCCTGTACACGGAGACCAAAGCACATCGTCCTCCCTGCTTTGCCTCTCCGAAGACGTGTGTGACTATGGGCACAAAGATATCCACATCAAGAACACCCACCACTTTGGCGTAGTCCTGGAATGGTTCCGATTCCATTCTCTTCAAGATAATCCCCGCATCGTATTGCAACCGCCTTTGATCGTAGGCATACCCCGGAAGTGACAGACCGGAGAGGATATCCACGTCCAGAGGCAAATAGCCCTGGATATGGGCTGCGATGGTTTTAGAAATAATATCGGAGACCCCTCCGAAAGGAGCCAATCCAATACACGGCTTTTTTTTTGTCATGAGGTCATATAAGGGGCAGTGGATGTCAAGGTCTTTTCAGGTCAAACCTCTTAATCATCTTGTGCAGCGTGACCCGGTTAATATCCAATATTTTTGAGGCCCTGGTCACATTCCAATCACAATTCTCGAGGGTCTCCTGGATGTAATTTCTCTCCATTTCCCGCAGAGACCGGGGCTTTGAGGTTGGGGGATGGGCTGTGCCCAGGAAGGCAAAATCCTGACTCCCCAGGGTCCTTGATTTGGAAAGCACCACAGCCCGCTCAATGGCATTCTCCAACTCCCTCACATTGCCGGGCCAGTCGTATTCCTTAAGGAGCCTGATGGCCTCCGCGGTGGTGTGGTCTACCCGCTTGGTTGTTTCATGGCTGTATTTATCAAGGAAATGCTCCACCAACAGGGGGATATCCTCTTTCCTCTTTCTCAGGGGTGGAACATCGATCGTAATGACATTGATGCGATAAAAAAAATCTTCCCGGAATTCATTTTCGGCCACCGCTATTCCCAAATCCCTGCTGGTGGCTGAGATCAGACGAAAGGCTACAACGATAGGCTCCCTGGCGCCAATTCTGATGACGGTTTTCTCTTCCAAGACCCGAAGAAGGTCGACCTGCATCTTCTGGCTGATTTCCCCGACTTCATCGAGGAAAAGGGTGCCGCCGGAAACGACCTCAAGAAACCCTTTACGGGGATGTGTGGCACCTGTGAAGGCCCCTTTCTGGTGCCCAAAAAGTTCACTTTCAAGGAGCGTGTCGGGAATAGCGCCGCAGTTGATCGCAATGAACGGGAGATGAGATTGCTTGCTTTTTGCATGGATGGCTTTGGCTACCAACTCCTTCCCGGTACCTGTTTCACAGGTAATCATGACAGAAGCATCGCTTTGCGCAACTTCCGGAATGAGTGCAAAAACGTCCTGCATGGGAGCGGATTGGCCGATGATATTATCAAAGCGCGTGATTTCATCTAAACGGCCCTTTACATATTCATACTCAGAAACCAGTCTCTTTTGATGCGCCGCTTTCTCAATAACAAGCGAAAGTTGTTCCGGTTTGAAAGGTTTCAGAAGGTAGTCCGTTGCCCCCATTTGCATGGCCTTCACAGCGGTCTCAATGGAGCCATAGGCCGTGATGATGATGACAATCGTTTCAGGATATTCTTCTTTCACCTTCTCCAGAAGCTCAATACCATTCATTCCCGGCATCTTGATGTCCACAAATAGCACTTCAAAAGAGACCTTTTCCAGCTTTTCCAGTGCATCGAATCCCGATGCAGCAGTCTCCACCCGGTGTCCGTATTTTTCAAACCAATGGAGAAAGGATTCCCGGATGATCTCTTCATCATCCACGATCATAATGCTCATCTTCTCATCCATAACCTACCTCCATAGATTAATGGGCGGGGAACTGTAAAACAAAGGTGCTTCCCTTTCCCAGCCGGCTTTCTACCCGGATATCCCCCCCGTGGTTTTTGACAATCCCATAGACGATGGACAGCCCCAAGCCGGTCCCGGCACTCTCCTCCTTGGTGGTAAAAAAAGGATCAAATATGTGGTCTCTATTCTCCTGATCGATTCCCAACCCCGTGTCTCGAAATTCCAGCGTCGCATGTGCTTTATCCCTATCGGCCTCAGACACTATGTCCAGTTGCCCACCTTGAGGCATCGCCTCGATGGCATTAAATATCAAATTGAGAAAGCATTGCTGCAATTGATTGACATCACCATTGACGATGAGAGGGTGGGGGGCCATTTCTATGGTCAACCGGATTTCCTGAATCTCCATCCGGTGGCGGGTCAGGGCGACCACCTGCTCCAAAATATCATTGAGATCAACGTCCCTGAATACCCTTTCATATTGTCGTGAAAAAGAAAGCAGCCCTGAGACAATATCCCCACACCTCTCCAACTCACTGGACATCATGGATAGGTATTTGCGAAACTTTTCCAGGTCTTCCTGCTGCAAATCATCTTGTTCCAGGGTCTCCTGCATGAGATGACTAAAGGTCAATAAACCCTGAATGGGATTGTTTATCTCGTGCACGCTACTTGCCACGAGCTTTCCAAGGGAGATCATGCGGTCTTCCTGAATGAGTTTCTGGAGATCATGCTTCATCTCTTGAATCCGGGTTTCCCACCGGGATGATAGCTCCTCGGTGATATCCCGCCATATTTCGATGACCTGTATGACCTCGCCTTTCTGTCCTTTCAAAGGATAGGTCACCATATCAAAGTACGTTGGCTTCCCTTCCGAAGATGGATGCTCATGGATGACATGGGCGGATTCGCCTGTTCTTAATGTTTCTACAAGAGGGCACCCCAACTCGGGGTTAAAACTCGAACATGGCACATTCAGTCCATGGGTCACTTCATAACAATGGGCCCCGATCACCTCCTTTTTCGCTTTTCCAAAGGCCTTGAGAAACGCTTCATTGGCCTCCACGATAGAAAAATCCGTATTCAGGACCATGATTCGCTCATTGGCCTGCTGGATCAGAAAATCAGCAGCACCCTTCTCGTGGGCCGTTTGTAATTTCAACGATAAAATGCCTTGGCTTGAATCGTTCATCAGTCCTCGTCTCTTCTCCCGAAAGCACAAAGAGCCCCATCCAGGCGGGGCTCTCTCTGTCCTTCAAACGGTGTAATGCCTGAAGATGGCTTTACCATTCCTGATCGAGATCGATCTCGTCTCTTTCATACTGGGCATCCCTCAGTTCGTTGGCCTTCTTGATCTCTCCCTCGCTCCAGGGCTCTACCACCAGGGAATCGGCCACCAGTTCCCAAAGATATTTGGTTTCAATGTCCAAATCGAAATCCTTGGTCAGGCTCTTCATGATCTGGTCCCGGCAGTTGTGGCAAGGCGCAACCACCATCTTGGCCTTTGTGTCCATGATCTGCTGCGCCTTGACCCTGCCGTAGTAGATCCTCTCCTGCTCATAGGGCAGGGCCCAGGCACCACCCCCTGCCCCGCAACAATAATTGTTCATGCGGTTGGGGTACATCTCCACGTAATTCTCACAGCACTGTTGCGTAATCCACCGGGGCTCTTCAAAAAAGCCGTGGCCAAAGGCCTTTTCTCCCTTTCGCCCGTAGTTGCAGGGATCGTGAATGGTGGTCAGTTCCTCATGGACCGATTTGTCGATCTTGATCCTGCCTGTCTCAATGTATTCTTGCAGAAGTTCGTGGACCGAGACCACCCTGTATTTATCAAACACTTCCGGAAACCACTGTTGCAGACCAAGCCTGGTCGCATAGTAGGCGTGGCCTCATTCCGGCAAGAGGAGCATCTTGCACTCCAGCCTCTCCAGGTGCTCCACGATGCGCCCCACCAGGGTCTTCATGGACTCGTCATCACCGGAGAAAAGACCCCAGTTCACCCCCTCCCAGTTCTCAGAAGGCACGGTCCAGTCCTCCCTGGCGGCGTAAAAAATCTTCCACCAGAACTTCATGTCATCCGGTTCCCCAAAGGGTTCCTTGGAATTGACTACAGGTGCGTAGAATCCCGGGAAACCCTCGTCCTCGTCCATCTCCTTGCTCAAGTCCGCCAGGAGAAAGAGGAAATCATCCCTGGGAATTCCCAGGTTGTTTCCCCTCTCCAGGTCCATGACCACGCCCTTATGGATGGGACCCGGCACCTTGTCCCTCTCCCTTAGGCCTCTTGCCCGGCGCAACATCTTGAGGATCTCCACCCCCTGGGGGCAGGCGTACTCGCACCGGCCGCACAGGGTGCAGATCCATGGAAAGCGCGAATCAATGAGTTCCTGGTCCAGGCCGAGGGCCGCCATGCGGACCGCTTTCCTCGGATCCATGCCGTCCACCCCCGTAATGGGACAACCACTGGCACAGGTGCCGCATGCAAAACAGACATCGGCCCATTCAGGGGCGACCCTGAGCAGGCTTTCTTTACGATTGACAACAATAGGCTCCATGTAATACCTCCCAAATCATATACTTATTGAACTTACGGAGAAAAAAATACGTCTATAATTCTTTTAGATCCCCATCTTTTCTTTGAACCCATCAGTGATCGCCAGGTTGAGGTTCAATCGAAGATCTTCCTTTGTCAGGCCAAAGGCCAATCCCATGAGCTGCGGGAGATAGACGATGGAGATATGGAGATCCTCCCCCGTCATTTTTGAGATAGGATCCTGATAGGCCTCAAGGTTCATTTGGCACATGGGGCAGATAGTGACAATACAGTCCGCACCCCGGGCTGCCTTGAGAATACCCCCGGTGAGCTCCAGGGCCACCTCCTTCTTTGTGGTCATCAACGCCGCACCGCAGCACTTGGCCCCGGCGCTCCAGGGATGGATCTCCGCGCCCAGAGCATCTATCAATGGTTCCATGCACCGAGGCTCCTGCGGATCATCAAAATCGGGGTACGGTCTGAGCGCCTGGCATCCATAATAGGGCGCCACCCGGAGCCCGGCGAGGCTCCGCTTCACCAGAGATCGGATTTTTTGGGGTTCGAAATCGGTGGCCACAACGTCAAGGAGGTGGCGTACCCTGATCCCGCCCTTGTATTCCAGGTCTTCTTCTTCTAATGCCGCATTGATTTTATCCAGCAGGGCCTCATCCCGCCGCACATGGTCCTCCACCCTCCTAAGATTAAGGTAGCAGGCACTACAGGGGATCAAGAAATCACCGTCAACCTCCATTTTTTCACCGCGTGCCAGGTTGCGAGCAGCCAGAACCATGGAGAGGAGAAAGCTGGTGGCCTCTGCGGCACTGGCACCACAGCAGGTCCAGTCTTCCAACTCCACCAGGTCGGCGCCCATGGCCTTCATGGCCGCCTGGGTTGAAATGTTGTATTCTCGAGCCGTGCCTTCCAGAGAGCACCCGGGATAGTAGATATACTTCATCACTGTGCCTCCAATTCCTCTACCTTACGGAAAAGCCTGTCAAATCTTCCCTCCCCGGCAAGCTTTGGTATCTCCATGCCGATTTTCCTTTTTATTATCAGTTTCATCCCCAATGGCATGTAACCCAAGGGGAAGAAGGGATTTTTCATGGACAGAAAGTAGCGATTGATGAACTCCATCTCCCTCACCCGGCCGTAACGGCGCACCGTATCCATGAAGGTCCGGTAGAAGTTGGCACTCTGTCTGTGCTTTTTGATGCCCTCTGCCGCGGCCAGCCGCTTGAGGGCGCTCATGGTCTCTGTCAGGGGGAGACCCCGGGGACATCGTAGCGTACAATAATAGCACGCAGAGCAGAGATAAAAGGTCTTGGAGTTGAAAATCTCCTCCTTTTCACCCAGTTGCGCCAGTCGCCACATTTGGCGGGGTGTCAGGTCCATGGCAAAGGCATTGGGGCAGGAGCCTGAACATGTCCCGCACTGAATACAGGCCTGTACTTTCTCCTGAATTTCTGCCATGAGAACCGAAGAAACAGATTCATGCGTGGAGCCCGCTGTATCCCTATTCTGTTCCATCATAGATAGTTATCTCCCTCTAAAAAACAGTCTCAAGGGCGGCATCAATGACCTCAAATATCTGCTGGTCCCGATACCCCCGAAGTACGGAAGCGCTATTGGGGCACACGGCCGCACATGATCCGCAACCCTGGCACATGAGTTCATCCACCATAACCTGCCCGTTCTCCTCATCATGACTGCGTGCACCATAGGGGCAGGCCGTAATGCAGCGCTCGCACAGTGAGCAAAGGCTGTGTCGGACCTGGGCCACGATATTGCCGGCAGCCAGCCTCTCACTGTTCAGAATTCTGAGCGCCCTCTGGGCGGACGCTTCAGCGGTTGCGATGGTCTCGGTAATGGACCGCGGTGAGTGGCCCAACCCGGCCATAAATATTCCTTCCTTAATGAAATCCACCGGCCGCCACTTGGACTCCGCCTCCTGATAGAAGCCGTCCTGATCGATCTCCACTCCGTAATGGTCTGCGAGTTCTTCGATGTCATTGGGGACGATGCCCGTGCTGAGAACGAGGAGGTCAGGCGTTACAACCAGTTCCCGGCCCAGGATGGGATCCACGGTGGAGATGGCCAACCCTCCATTTTCCACATTCACTTCGGGCTTTTTGTTCACATCGTACTGGGTAAAGATGATGCCCAACCTTCGGGCCTGGGTATAGTAGGCCTCCAGGAAACCATAGGCCATGATATCCCTGTAGAAGATATGGATGTCGGTTTCCGGGTTTTGCTCTTTCAGGTAAAGGGCATTTTTCAGGGCAGATGCGCAGCAGATCCTGCTGCAGTAGTTGCGAGGCTTTTCTCTCGAATCCACACACTGAATCATGGCCACGCACTTGAGCCCCTTTGGGTCTAAAGAACCTGCGGCAAGCTGTTCCTCCAGTTCACGCTGGGTAAGGATGGTATCGGTCTTTCCATACCCGTAGCTTTCGGTTTTGGCTTCACCACCCCCTGTTGCCAGTATGGTTATCCCGTGTTCCAGTGCCTCCCCTGCACCATCCTCTTTCTCGATGGTGGTAAAAAACCGACCCGGACGCCCTTCAGAGTGAATGATCTGGGCCTTTTTATATAAATGGATGTTGGGATGCTTCTCGACCCTTGATATGGTTTCCACCAGGAGTTCCTGGGGAGAATCCCCCTGGATGGTGCGGTGGAGTGACTGCAGATTTCCCCCCAAAGCCTCTGATTTTTCCAAAAGATCGACGGAAAAGCCATGATCGGCGATCCCCAGGGCTGCGGTCATTCCTGCAATGCCCCCACCCACCACGAGGGCCTTCTGAATGACACGTGAAAAGGATTGGGGTCCGGGATCCACCCCCTTGAGTTTGACCAATCCCATGGAAATGACCGAGCCCACATCCCGGGTAATCTGTTCTTTTCCCCCATCCCGGCCCGGAAAGGCCGGAGTGCGTATGTCCACCACATCCATGAGCGCCGGGTTCAGTCCCCCATGTGCCCCAAGCTCCCTCAGTTTACCGGTATAGAGGTAGGGCATGCAGGCCCCGATCAGGACCCGGTTTGCCCCGCTCTCTCCCACCTTGCCTTCCAGTTCCTGCCAACCTTCATGGGTGCATATATGGTCAATGGTGGAAACCTCATCTACCCCATCCTGGCGTTTCAACCACTCGGTCAGGGCATCAAAGTCGACTGCTTCCCTCAGAGCCCCTCCGCAGGAACAGAGGGACACGAGAGCCCTGGGCATCTCACGAGACACATCACGTAATGGTGTTTCCGCTTCCCGTTCCAGGGCAAGGCCGCCCCCTTTGGAATGAATAAGTCTCGATGCCGACAGGGACGCCGAATTCGCCTGAATGACCGACTCCGAGATATCTTGAAGCCCGGAAAAGGACCCGCTTGCCAGGATCCCTTCCTGCTCTGTGCGGCATCGGGAAAAACCCTCAACCTGACAAAATCCCCAGGGATTGAGTCCCACTCCGGTCATCTCTGCCAGGGCCTCGGTTTCGGCTGGCGGTCTTTGGCCGGTGGAAAGCACCACCAGATCAAATACCTCCTCCTGACGTTGTCCATCGATGTCCGCGTAGACCACCCTCAGTCTGCCATCCCCATCCACAGGCTCGACACTGTGTACCCGAACCCGATGAAACCGAACCCCGTGTTCATTTTCCGCCTGGTCGCGATACCGTTGAAAGTCTTTCCCAAAGGTGCGCATGTCCATGTAGAAAATGGAAGCGTCCACCCCGCCATCGCTCCTCTCCTTGGCCAGCAGGGCCTCTTTGATGGCGAACATGCAGCATATGGAGGAACAAAAGTCGGAATCCTCCTGGGGTTCGCGGGAACCGACACATTGAAACCAGGCAATTCTTTGAATCTCTTTTCCATCAGAAGGTCTCAGAAGCCTTCCCTGGCTGGGACCTGTTCCACTGATCAATCTCTCAAACTCTATACTGGTCAGCACGTTGGGTAGTTGGCCATACCCATAAGTGTTTTTTCCTTGAGAAGGATCATAGCTCTCAAAGCCTGCAGCAAGGATGACGGCCCCCACTTCTATCTGGCGTTCGCCGGCCTGCTCAATGCCCTGATAGAGTTGGACAATGAGCGGCACCAGGGTATCCGGATCAAAGGGCTTCATGAGATATTCCAAGGCGCCGATCTTCATGGCCTCCACAGCAGTCTCGACAGTGCCATAGGCGGTCATCATCACTACCGGCAGTTCCGGTCGCATGTCCTTGGAACGCTTGAGGACCTCCACACCGTCCATACCCGGCATTTTGATATCCAGCAGCATGAGGTTGTAGGTCTCAGCACCCAGTTGTTTGAGCGCCTCATCCCCGGACTCAGCCATATCCACCCGAAAACCCTCATCGTCCAACCATTCCTTGAGTGAGTCGCGAACCACCAGTTCGTCATCCACCACCAGAATGCGAAATTGCTGCCTCGCCTCCGACCCGAAGTCTATGGCGCCGGTGGGGCAAATTTTCTCACACTCACCGCACAGGGTGCAGGCGGCCATATCCACCACATAGGTGTTGGGAATGTTATGGGGCACAGGAAGATAGACCGCCTTTCGCATTGTAAGCCCGGCATTGAACTGGTCAGGGACCTCCACGGGGCAGACCCGGGAGCATTCCCCGCAACCGATGCACCGCTCAGGATCCACCATGGAAGGTTTTTGCCTCAGAGTGGCCAGATATTTGCCCGGCTCTCCCTCGAGGGCCGTCAGTTGGGTGGAAAGCATGATATCAATATTCTCATGAAAGAGACCCTTACGCAGACAGTACTGGGAAGATGTATCCCGCTCCACCAGGGGGAGCATTTTGCACATGCCGCAGTGATCTGTCGGGAACTGGTAATCAAGCTGCGTCAGGATGCCCCCCAGATGTGGTGCTTTGTCAATAAGCGTGACATGGTATCCCTGTTCCGCCAAATCAAGTGCAGACCGGATACCGCTGATTCCGGTTCCCACCACCAGACCTGATCCTATCTTCTTCTTCATGGATGAAACCTCATGCTTTCAATGCTATTCCGACTATCCCAAGCCAAATTCCAAAATTCCTTGTACGGCTCTCACAGAGCTCACAGTCGCCGACGCGCAATAGCCGCTATGGCGACGGCGCGAGCTCACAGGGTTTTAAGTTTTTCTCTGCGTCCTCCGTGAGCTCTGCGAGAGTTATACTTCACTGCAGTTCTGTTCCCTTCCACCTTCCGCCTTCCGAATTCCGCATTCCCTCTCAGTCTTTTCCGCCGGTAAGTTCACGAAACTCCCCTTCTCTGAATACCGACATGGGGGGCTCGTCCTCCACACTGCGGCCGGCTTCATAGTCAAAGGCCTTCTGGGTGTAATGGGCAACGGTTCGAAAAATCTCCATGACCGGGATATCATTTGGACAGGCGTTGGTACACTGTCCGCATCCGATACAGGCCGTACTCATGTGCGCCAATCGCGTAATGTGGTAAAAAACCGTATCTGTAGGCATTTTTATAATGCCCTTTCTTTTGGCCCACCGCAGGTACTGCAAAGGCTCGTGATCGAAGACATCCGTGACGAAGACACACTCCTTGCAGTAACACACAGGGCAGGCAACACGGCAGTTATAGCAGTTGACGCAGTTGGCCAGGTAGGAGGTGAGCTTTTCAATATCAGCCGTGGCCTCACTGGTCTCCGTGAACATCTGGTCCCGATAGGCAATGCGATCCGATACAAGGGCCTCGATAGCCTTTGCCCTCTCTTCCGGCTCAGTGGTTTCCGGAAGCTCCAGTTTTTCCAATAGGACCTCACCCCTGGAGGAATTGGCCTTGACCAACAGGTGATTGCCGGTGTCCACACCCAGGAGCCCAATGAGCAGATCGGCATTTTCCGGGATGGGGTGTTCGCAGGCCTTGCAGGCCGGGGATATGTCGAAATCCTCAAAGGCCGTGCCCTTCCCGGAGGTGACATTCTGAAGGAAGCGAAGGGTCGCATTATGGCCGTCACCGTTGGTAAAGCGGGGATAATCCCTATTGCCATAGGCGCCATAGCAGTCCGTTCCCACCAGGATCACATCCTCCATGGTCCCCTGTTTGAGCTTCACCAGTTCCACAAAGGCACGAATCTCACAGGGGCGCAAAACTACAGCCACCTGCCTGCCTGTAGGCCTTCGGGTGAGCTTTGAAACCACCTTGGCCGCATTGAGAGGAAAAACAGGAGCAAGGGGATCAGCCCCGTTTATCTTTTCAGGATCCGTCACCAGTGTGGGCATGACCGCGTTCTTCATAGGAAGATGCTGGGGCACCATCACTGCCCCTAGGTCTCCATCCTGAAGAAGGCTCTTGAAAAACCCGTTTAATGAGGTAAGGAGATCCTGCTCTTTCACCTCAATCTTTGCTATCTTGGCCATTGATTTCCTCCAAAACGTGTGTTTCTATCCTCAAAGGATCGTATTATTCTCGATTCCGAATTCCAAAATTCTTTATCCGCCTTCCGCATTCCGAATTCCGCCTTCCTAAAGCACCATCTGTTCTTTGAGCCCACTTGGCCCGAGTGCCTTCATTTCAGAGACCATCTCTTTGATGGTACGGGCAAAATCCACACCTTCGCTGGCACCAATCCAGGTCAACCGCAGTCGACTTTCATCAATGCCGAATCTCGGCAGGATCTCTTTCAGAAGTTTTACCCGGCGCCGTGCCTTGAAATTGCCGTTGATGTAGTGGCAGTCCCCGGGGTGGCAACCGCTGATGAGCACAGCATCGGCCCCTTCCAGGAGCGCCTTGATCACGTACTTGGGATCAACCATGCCGGTGCACATCATACGTATCAGTCTCACATTCGGGGGATATGTCAGCCTGGAAGTCCCGGCCAAATCGGCCGCCGTGTAGGTGCACCAGTTACAGACAAAGGCGATAATCGTTGGTTCGTAATCTTCTGCCATGCTGTTCCTCCAAAGATGTGGGTTTAAAGTCGATGGTTGTGTATTCCCTGCGAATCAGTGAGATCAAGGACTCCTCTGATTCTAAATACCAAACTCCGCAAGGGCATCCACAATGCCATCCAATTCGGCAAATACCTGTTTCTCATTGAAATGTTTGACCTGGGCAGCCCCGCTTGGACAAAATCCAGCGCAACTGCCGCATCCTTTGCATAGGGCGTCGTTGACCACGGAAATTTTCCTGACTTCGTCGAACTCTATGGCATTGTAAGCGCACAGTCCGATACATGTCTGACAGCCCGCGCATGCCTCCGGATCAATCCAGGAGATGGTGGGGGATACCTGCACCTCCCCCCTGGCGGAAAGCCCCAGGGCCTTGGCAGCCGCCCCTGACGCCTGAGCCACGGCATCCGGAATATCTTTGGGGGCCTGGCAGGCCCCGGCCATAAAAACCCCATCCGTAGCCGTATTCAAGGGCCCCAGCTTGGGATGTTCTTCCAGGAAAAACCCGTCAGCACCGATACTGACCCCAAAAACGCGCCCCACCTCCGCGGCATCCTCTCGGGCCTCCATGGCAGCGCACAGGATCACCATATCCACAGGGTTCCTATACCGTTTTCCCAGGAGGGTATCCTCACCGATAACGATCAGCTTTCCTTCTTCCTCAGGGGTCTCGGCCTGATGGGTGATTTCAGCCGGCTTTCCCCGCACAAAGTTAATTCCTTCCTTTTGACATCTCTGGTAGAATTCCTCATACCCCTTCCCAAAGCAGCGCATATCGATGTAGTAGTCATGAATTTTGACATGGTGCCCTATCTTGTCCTTGAGAAGGTGGCCGTACTTGAGCGCATACATGCAGCAGACCCTGGAGCAGTATTCATGGTAGTTCTCATCCCGGCTCCCGACACAGTGGATAATGGCCACGCTCTCGGGGGACCGGGTAAATTCACCATTTTCATCCCGCATGAGTATCTGCCCGCTGGTGGGTCCGGTGGCATTATTGAGACGCTCAAATTCGAGACTGGTAAAAACATTGGGGTATTTCCCAAAGCCGAATTGTCTCATGGGGGTGGGATCCATAATGTCATATCCTGTGGCCACGATAATGCTCCCCACCTGGATCTCTCGAATCTCCGGTTCCATGGCATGATCTATGGCCTTGGCCTCACACACCCGGACGCATTCCATGCACTCGGAGCAAACCCCGCAGTTGAGGCATCGGAGGGCTTCCTGCTGCGCCTCGGCCTCCTGAAAACCGAAATCCACCTCCTCAAATGTGGAAACCCTTTTTGAAGGCTCACCGACACCGGTGTGCTTTCTCTGCTCCTGAGGCATCCCCTCCGGTATCTCGTTCCAGCCCCGGCCGGGCGGTTCCTCTGACTCTAGCGCCTCCGCAAAGGCACCCAGATCCTCCCCCCTGAGATAGCGGTCCATGGCCTCAACGGCCTTGTGTGCCGCCGCTACGGCTTCAATGACCGTTGCCGGACCGGTCACCATGTCTCCGGCGGAAAAAACATGGGGCATTTTCGTCTGCATGGTATAGCGATCCACCTCCAAGGTGCCCCACCGGGAAATATCAAGGGCGCTTTCATCGGCAGCCCATTCCATGTCCGGCCACTGGCCGATGGCAGGAATAATAGCGTCACATTCGATCACAAATTCAGATCCTTCCACCGGCACCGGTCGTCTACGACCGCTCGCGTCCGGCGCACCGAGTTCAGTTTTGACGCACTCAAACCCGGTGACCTTGCCGGATTCTCCCAACACACGGACCGGGGCGGTGAGGAAATGCATCTGAACACCTTCCTCCAGAGCCCCCTCAATCTCCTCCGGATAAGCCGGCATTTCTTCACGGCTTCGGCGGTATACAACGATTACCTCTTGAGAGCCGAGACGCTTTGCGACCCGCGCAGCATCAATGGCCACATTGCCCCCTCCTACAATCAACACCTTGTCCCCCGGCCGCTCCCGGCTCCCCAGATTGACTTCCCTGAGAAAATCCACGGCATCCAGGACCCCCTCATACTCCTCTTCTCCCGGTATGTTCGTCTTGAGACTCCGGTGCGCACCAATGCCGAGAAAGACCGCTTTGAAGCCCTCCTTTTCGAGATCGGCCAGGGTGAAGTCCTGCCCCAGCCTTTGTTCCCTTCGGACCTCCACCCCGTGCCGCAGGATGTAGCCGATTTCCTTTTCCAAGACATCCGGTGGAAGGCGATAATCCGGGATACCCACCCGCAGCATTCCTCCCATTTCCTTCAGTGCTTCAAAAAGGGTCACCGGATATCCCTTCAGCCGCAGATAATAGGCCACCGTCAATCCGGCAGGACCGGAGCCGATCACCGCCACCTTTTCAGATCGGTCCTCGATTTCGGGTACGGACAGTTCATCCAGGTTCACCTGGTCCGCGGCGAAACGTTTGAGGTCCCGAATGGCGATTGCTTCATCCAGTTCAAGCCTTCTGCAGTCGGCCTCGCAGGGGTGTGGGCATACGCGCCCCAGTACACCGGGGAGGGGTAACCGCTCCATGATCAGCTGCACCGCTTCCCTGTATTTACCCTGCCCGATCAACTGAACATATCCCTGCACATTGATCCCGGCCGGGCACGCGATAACGCAGGGCGCCCGGTCCAGTTTTTCTATGGCAAAGGTGATCGGCACCGCTTGGGGAAAAGGACGGTAGATGGCGTTCCTCGTGCCCAGGCCTTCGTCCCATTCACTCGGTCTTGTCACCGGGCAAACCGTTGCACACTCCCCGCAACCGGTGCAGACCTCCTCTTTGACATATCGTGGGTTGCGACGGACCTTCACCGTGTAGTTCCCAATGTAGCCGGTGACTTCTGCCACTTCGCTGTAGGAGAGAACTTCGATATTGTCACTCTGCCCCACCGAGACCATCTTGGGGGTGCCGATACAGGCGGCACAGTCCAGTGTGGGAAATGTTTTGTCAAACTGAAGCATGTGACCGCCGATGGTGGGTTGACGTTCTACCAGGTAGGCCTTGTATCCGGACTCGGCAATGTCCAGGGCGGCCTGCATGCCTGCGATGCCCCCACCCACGACCAGAACATCGGGATGCACCGATACACTGCGGGAATCGAGGCTCTGGTGCTCGTTCACGCGGTGGATGGCCGCCGCCGCCAGGGTCTTTGCCTTTCTTGTGGCCTGGTCCGGGTCATTGGTTACCCATGAGACCTGTTCGCGAACAGAGGCCATCTGAAAATAATAGGGGTTGATCCCGCCACGCTGGCAGGCCCCCTGGAAAGTCTTCTCATGAAGCCTCGGGCTGCAGGAAGCGACCACTACTCGGTTTAGGCTGAGATCCCTGATATCCTTTTCAATCATCTCCTGTCCTGGGTCCGAACACATAAACTTGTAGTCACGCGCGACCACCACGTTATCCAGCCCTCGAGAAAATTCCGCCACATCTTCTACGTCAACCCTTCCTGCGATATTCACACCGCAATGGCAGACATAAAAACCGATTCTATTTGGCATCACTGAACCCCTTTTTCAAAATTCTCCCCGCAGTCCTATTCCCGGGGTGCGAGTATATTCCTGGTCAGTTCGTAGAGCTCTTCCGGTTCCGGCGGCTTCTCGATATAGGCCTCAGGCTCCGGCAAAGTGGAGCCCATATACGAACCCAGCATGTTTTGGGAGTGGAAGAAGGTCTTCTTGGCGATGGCTGAGACCATGATGACCGGAATGTCCTTGAGTTCCGCATCGGTCTTGAGCTCCCGGTACATCTGGATGCCACCCTCCTTGGGCATCATGACATCCAGGATGATAAGCCGGGGTTTGGTTTCCCGTGCCAACTGAAGTCCCTCTAGGCCGTCCTGAGCAACAATCGGTTTGTAACCACGGGTCTCCATGAGGGTGGAGAGATAGGTTCTCATGTCCAGTTCATCGTCCACGATCAGAACGGTTTGCTTTCCCATCTTTTTCCCCTGGGTTGAATAAAATCATTCTAAAATCCAGGTATTATGAAAGCATATACCGTGCCAGCATCGAAATATGTTGCCATTCCAATAGGTTAGTTTTGATTTAAAGACAGGAGGCAGCGCAAATAGATGGACATGTTGCAATAGTGCAACATGAATCTGGTGAAAAAAGGATATTATATTTGATATTATAAGATTTTTTTGATATTTCACGAAATGCATCATATTGCAACAATTGTGCATCATGTCGCAACATGAAAAGGGAGTATTGAAAGGGATCACGGTGAGATATTGTATTTCTTCATCTTTCGCCATAATGTGGTCCGATCCATCTGGAGATCACGGGCGGTCTTGCCCCGGTGCCCGTGATGTCGCCTGAGGGTCTCAAGGATACGCTGCTTTTCGCCGTAGTGACTTGCCGGCTCCTGGTGCGGTGGTTCGGACTGTTGGCGTGTCCCATCCGAAGGGATACTCCTCTGCAGGGAAAGGGGCAGGTGTTTGCGCTCGATGGTATCGGCCTGGCATATAATGAGTGCATGCTCAAGAATGTTTTCCAGTTCTCTGATGTTGCCGGGGTAGTCGTGATTGAGCAGCACCTCCATGGCCCCTTCGCTTATTCTTGTGGCCCGGGTCTCGTTTACTGCATTGAGCCTTTTCAGGATGTGATCAATGAGAAGGGGGATATCGCTCTTTCTTGATTTGAGGGGGGGCAATTCCAATCGAATGACATTGAGGCGATAGAAAAGATCTTTCCGAAAGCGCTTTGCTTCTGCCAACCCCTCAAGCCCCTGGTTGGTTGCCGCGATAATCCGAACGTCCACTTTGGTGGTCCTTCTGCTCCCCAGTGGATAAAACTCCCGATCCTCCAGAACGCGCAGCAACTTTGCCTGAAGCGACAGGGGAAGATCACCGATTTCATCCAGGAATATGGTCCCCTTGTCCGCCTCTTGAAACCTCCCGGGCTTATCCCGCCCCGCCCCGGTAAAGGCCCCTTTCACATATCCGAACATTTCAGATTCCAGCAGGTTATCCGGCAGAGCCGCACAATTCACCTTCACAAAAGAATTTTTGGCCCGCTTGCTCTCATTGTGGATCACCTTGGCCAGAAGATCTTTTCCCGTGCCCGTAGAGCCTTCAATGAGAACCGTTGCATCTGTGGCAGCCACTACAGGAACAATTTCAAAAATCTTCTGTATAGAACGGTCCTTGCCGATCATGTCCCCAAAGGTGTATCGGCTTTTGATCTCTTTGTTCAGTTGATAGATGAGGGAAAGATCCTGGACCGTGACCAGCCCCCCGACGGTATTGCCCTGTTCATTTCTGAGAGCCATATAATTTGCCTGGATGGGAATAGGGGTCTCCTTCTTGGTGACCATCAGACCTTTTTTATTTGTGCGCATCTTCCCATCTTCAATGGATTGCTTCATCAAGGAGACATCGACACTCCCATCTCCACCCAGAATTATGGAACTGGATTTTCCCAGGATTTCCTTTCGGTCATAGCCGGAAGTGGCTTCAGCCTGCCTGTTAAAAAAAGTGACAAGCCCTCCCCGGGTGACCGTGAACACGCCAATATCCAGATTGTCCAGGATGATCTTCAACTGACGTTCATCATAGGTTATGCGGCTGATGAGTTCTTCAAAGGTGGATCGGTCCTGGAAAACCTCCATACAACCCATGGGGTTACCATTTGTATCGTACAGGGGCGTCACCACTTTGGTAATGGCGCGCTTCTCCTTATGTGCATCGACGATCTCTACTTCAAAACTCAATGATTTCCGCTCTGCCTCTACGGCTTCATGATACTTACAGTCTCCTAAACACAAATCATTGAGAAAAACCTGGTGACACGGCTTTCCCACCACATCGTCTTCATGGTATCCCGTGATAATTTCTGCGGCCCTGTTAAACGAGGTGATCCTGCGCTCCGGGTCAACCGTAAAGACACCGATTCGCAGTTCATCCAACAAGCTCCACAGCTGTTCGTAAAATACGAGCCTGTCTTTTTCAGAGGCCTTTTTTACCATGGCTCTTCCTTGCCGGAATGGACTCGATGTTGATTACTGACAGCTCTATTCAGAAGTCTTTGTTTTGTGGACGAAAATTACCCGGAGCTTAGGAAATAGAAAAAGCCAAGTCAAGTCATCTAACCGATCACTTACCTGGCTCAATGAAAAAGTTCAGGATCGCAATGCCGGCGATTACCAAGTGCGGTTTACTTGAGACTGTTTTGAATGGCCTCAAGCAGTTCATCAGGCTCAGGGGGTTTTTCAATATAGGCAGCCGGTTCGGGAATTCTTTCTCTCTTGTATTCATCCAAAACCCTTTGGGAGTGAAAGAAGGTCTTTCTGGAAAGGGCGGAAAGCATGATGACGGGTATCTCCTTGAGGTCAGGATCACTCTTCAACTCACGATACAGGTTGATGCCGCTTTCCTTTGGCATCATAACATCCAGTATAATGAGGGCCGGTTTTTTTGCACGGGCCACCTCTAAACCCTGAACCCCGTCTTCAGCCGAAACGGGCTTATAGCCATTGGTCTCTAAAAGTGTTGTAATGAAAATCCGCATATCCAGTTCATCGTCAACAACCAGAACTTTTTTAGCCATTTCAAACTCCTTTTTTCCTTAGACCTTACACCCTGGACCATGCGCCCAATACTCTTTG
>JAFDIX010000268.1 GCA_019307805.1 Deltaproteobacteria bacterium
TCTTCGCTCATGTTTCCTCCTTGAATCAAAGAAATCACCCGGTTATCTCTATGGGCATACCGGGTGTCAGGATGATAATATATGGCCGGAGTATGCCATAATTACTTGAGGAGTCACAAGAAAAATAGTATATCTACGAGACTGTCGGAAAACCCCCATCTGCTGTGTTATCCTCATCCCTCGTCACAGCGGCGAAGATAAGTAAATGGCTCAAGGCGCAAGGCTTAAGGCTCAAGGCCGAAGGAAAAGAATAGATAAATTATATTTATCATCCCGTGCGCCGTGTGCCCTATGCCGTGGGCCTTTTTCATACGCCTCATTCCTCGGGATGTTCGTCCCGCCAAAAGGCGGGATGGAGATTTTCCATCAGCCTCCAATGGGGTTGGTTATCTTGTGCGGTTTTTATTGGGCCACAGGACAAGAAAGGAGAATGGGTCATGACTCTAGGGACCATGGCAACGGACTGTGAAATCAGAATCGATTACGCAAAGCTCAGAAGGGATCGTCTTCAAAAGGCCAATGAACAACTGAAAAAGGACGGATTGGGGGCCCTTCTTTGCTTTGATGCGGACGCCATCCGGTATATCACGAGCACCCGCCTGGGGGATTGGACAAACAACAAGTTGGCCAGATGTTGCCTGCTGGCCGCAGACAATGAACCGATTCTCTTCGAGATTGGGAGCGCTATCGAGACCAAGGAGGCCCTCTGTCCCTGGATGAAGGGGCGTATCTTTCCTTTTGTGGGATCCATGCGGGGGACATTCCCGGCGGAGATCGTCTCCGGGAACGCAAAAAAATTCGCCGGGATGATCGCCTCCCATCTCAAGGAATTCGGGGTGGCCGGAGAGCCGGTAGGAATCGATTTCATAGAAGTGCCGGTAATCCAGGCCCTGGAAAAAGAGGGGATTCAGGTCGTGGACGGCCAGCAGACGCTTCTCAAGGCCCAGGTCATCAAGACCCCGGAAGAGATCGAACTCATTGAGATGTCCATATCCATTGTTGAGGCCGCCTTTTGGGAGGTGGTCCACAACACCCATCCCGGGATCAAGGAGAGCGATATTTCAGGAATGATGCGCAACTGCATGTACAGGCTCGGGACCGAGGAGATACAGAATATCAATGTGATTTCAGGGAACCGGGCCCATCCCCATCCCCATGATTTCTCGGACCGCATCATCCGGCCGGGGGACATGATCTACATCGACGTGGTAAATGTCTTCAATGGATACAAGACATGCTATTATCAGACCTTTGTCTGTGGAAAGCCCTCCCAAAGACAAACCGATGTATTCAAACAGTGTCGCGACTGGCTCTGGCAGGCCATTGATTTGATCAAGCCCGGGGTCACAACTGCGGAAGTGGCGAAGGTCTGGCCTACGGCGCAGGAAATCGGCTACGGGGACGAGGGTCAGGCATTTGCCCTGCAGCTCGGACACGGTGTGGGGATCACCCACTGGGCCAAACCCGTGATAAGCCGTCTCTTCTCCCTGGAACATCCTGAAGAGATCAAGGAGAATATGGTGTTTGCCCTGGAGACCTATGCCGGTTCGGGAAACGACGGGGCGAGAATTGAAGAGATGGTTGCCGTCACCGGGGACGGCCGAAGGGTGTTGACCAAGTTCCCCTCGGACCATCTTATTTCCTGTCCCCTGGTGGGATCCACCTACACGTAGAAAAGTGAACGGCGCAAGGCGCAAGGATTAAGGCTCAAGGTCTAGGGAACAGAGGCGATGGGTTGTATGATTCAGTCCCTTGGGCCGTGTGCCGTATGCCGTATGGCGCGTTCCGCCATCCTTTTCAGAATGCCCCGCGGCCAGCTGCGGGGAGGCTTCACCAGGGCCTCAGAAAAACCTTGTCCCCTCTTTTCTCCCCCCTGGCCCTTTCCATATGGCGGAGTGTGGCAAATTCCCTTTCCAACTGGGCCTGGGTGAGCTTTCCCTTGAGCCGTTCCAAAAGGGTGGCAGGCTCCAGCCCACCGGTTTCTTCAAGCATTTCAAGAATTGCGGCCTGAATGGGGGTCACCCTTGCCGCGCCCCCGGTGTGGGCTTCAAAGGATTTGGCGCTATGCACGGCCCATGGGTCACAGGTGCGCACCGGTGACAGGACATCCATGTAACAGTCCTCACACAGCACCTTTCCGAGATGTTCCCTTTCCTCTCCCTGTTCAATGTCCGCATTGCATTGTTCACAGTGCATCATTATGCTTTCCTCGGTCAGAAGGGATACCGGGCGTATCAGGCCGGGTTGTTGTGGGTTGCCCGCACGCGGCCCGGGTCCGGTCGCTCACCCCCATCTTATTAAAGATGTGTACCCCGTGGCTTTCACCCACCGATGCTGGACATGTGGCGGACGCATTTGCGCATTTCCGGGGACATGCCCTTAGGGCTTTTGGGCTTGCTCTCGATGGCGCGGGTGATAAGACGGATCAGGTAATCATCTGCCTTTCCCTCTCTCAGGGGACCCTTGACGTCTATTTCACTGTCAGAGAAAAGACACCCTCGGAGATGGCCTTCGGAGGTGAGGCGCAGGCGGTTGCAACTTTCACAGAAGTGGTTGCTCAGGGCCCCGATGAAACCGATTTCTCCTTTTCCTCCTTCAAGCCTGAACCTCTCTGCCGGCCCGTCAAAGGGATTGGACAGAACGGGGTGAAGGCCGCCTATTTCCAGAATCTTTTCCTTGATTTCATCCGTGGAGATGAACTTCTCATTACTCCATGAATTATGCTCCCCTACCGGCATGTATTCGATGAACCGGATGTGATAGGGCTTATCCAGGGTCATGCGGGCGAAATCCAGGATTTCATCCTCATTGAAGCCCCGGATGGCAACCACATTGATCTTAATGGGGTCGAATCCCACGCGTTCGGCTTCCTGAATCCCCTGAATGACCTTCTCAAAATAGTCCCGCCGGGTGATCTGGAGGAAACGCTCCGGCCTGAGGGTGTCCAGGCTGATGTTGATCCTGCAGATACCGCAGGCCCTGATGTCCGCAGCGAAATCTGTGAGCAGAACACCGTTTGTCGTGAGGGTAATCTCCTCCAGCCCTTCAAGGCTGCTGAGCTCATCGAGGAAATCGACGAACCCTTTGCGCACCAGGGGCTCACCGCCCGTGAGTCTCACCTTCCGGATACCGGCATGGACAGATACATCCACGAGGTGGAGCATTTCCTCATAGGAGAGGACGTCGCTGTGGGGAACAAAATCGATCCCCTCATCCGGCATGCAGTACATGCACCTGAGATTGCACCTGTCTGTGACCGAAAGACGCAAGTAATTAATTTTATGATTGTTATTTTCTTTTTCCATTATTCCCAATCCGGGGTTGCGAAATTATGATGACAGATGAATATAATGCCTTCTGTCAAATATGTCCAAAAAAAAGAGCCCTATTTTCTTCCTCTTATCCACTTGCGGATAAAAAACAGGATGACGACGAGTCCCAGGAGGGAAAATATGGCGATGTTGTACCTCATCATAATGGCGGCCATGGCGGTCCTCACTGTCTCCCAGTTGGAACCGAGCATATACCCCGCCAAAATCCAGATAAGGTTCCATACCGCGGCACTGGCAAAGGCCAGGAGGGCCACTCTGCTCACCTTGAGGTGGGTAATGCCCCCTGCCAGGGAAATGGCGGAGCGAATTCCGGGAAGGAAGCGGTTGATGGCGATCAGCAGGTAACCATGTTTTCTGTACCATTCTTCGGCCCTGGTGATTTGCCGTGCCCTGAAGAACCGATAGTCTTTTTGAATAAAAAATCTTCGGCCCAGGTACCTTCCGATCTCAAAAAGGGCCAGAAACCCCAGCAGGCTTCCCAGGGTGGTGGAAAGATAGACCCCGAAAAAGCTGAGCCTTCCGGTCCCCACCAGAAATGCCCCCAGCGCCGTGATGGTATCGCCTGGGATGGGTGGGAAGATATTTTCCACAAATGCGCTCACCCCCAGGATAATGTAGAGCACAATGTCCGGCATGTGGTCCAGGTTTTCGAAAAGCCTATCTATATATTGCATATGGCCTTTTATAATCAAAACCACAGAATTTCAAGGAGGGAAAGGGAAGGGAGCTTTTTGCCTTGACGGGATTCGGACCTTTTGTTAAAGGTATGAACCACTTAAGGGAATGGAGCGCCAAGAGCTATGGCCAAAAAACGAATCACCAGAAAAGAACTCCTGAAAGATACCGATGAGTTTATGACCCTGTCAGCCAGGGCTGCCAATTTCGTGAGCGAGCATACCCAGAAATTTCAGTATGCAGGTGTCGCCATTGTGGTCATTATCCTCATTTACCTGGGCATCAACACCTATCTGGGTTATGTCAACAAAAAGGGCCAGGAGGCCTTTAACACCGCCATAGCCTCTTTTACCGAGGAAATGAAGACATTTGACACGACGAAGACCCTCCAGGGGACGGAAGAGGGTTTCAGAAAGGTTGAAGATCAATACGGGCTGTCCCAGGTGAGCCGGCTCGTACCCCCTGAACTGGCCTACATCAAATACCTTGAGAAGAAATATGATGAGGCGATTCCACTCTACCAGGCCTACTTGAAAGAACTGAAAGAGGGATCCCCCTATCAGTCCCTTACAAGACTGGCCCTGGCTGCCTGCTATGAGGAAAAGGGTGAGCTTGACAAGGCCGCCGAGGTATTGAACAAGATACTCGCCGCCCCCAAGGATACTTTCAAGGAACAGGCGATGCTGAGCCTTGCACGGGTTTACAGGCTGAATGGGAAGACCCGGGAATCCGTCAAAATTCTCAAGGAGTTCCTTGAGAAATACAAGAGTTCCCCCTTTGTGCCCCTGGCCAAGGCCCATCTGGAGCAGTACTCCAGGTCCTAGACTTCTATAACCCAGCCGTTCCTTCTCCGGTACTCCAGATCCAGGCGCCAGGGGAACACCCTTTAGCGCCTGGTGATTATCACAGCATAAAGAAAAACGCTGTGGACCAAGAATTGTTTTAGGAGGCGAAATGCACAAGCTACTTTTAGATGAGCCAGGAAAAGAAATGCTTCTTCTGGGAAATGAGGCCATTGCACGGGGCGCTCTGGAAGCCGGGGTTGCCTTTGCAACCTGCTACCCGGGAACCCC
>JAFDIX010000269.1 GCA_019307805.1 Deltaproteobacteria bacterium
TCGCCCAAAAATACGGGATTACAATTGAAAAACTCTATCGCCTCAATGGACTGCCGTTGAAACAGCCTTTAATAACAGGGCAAAGGCTTTTGGTTTTCTCAGAGCAATCCAAACAACGCCTCCAGGATAAGAAGGGCTACATCACCATGAATTTTAGGGATGTAGACATCACCGTGCTCATAAAATTTATAAGCGAGTTGACGGGTAAAAACTTCCTCGTTGACCCCAATGTCAGAGGCAATGTCACCATTCTTTCCCCTCAAAAGGTAACAATAGACGAGGCTTACAGAGTCTTTCTTTCTGTCCTTGATGTGCATGGCTACACGGCCGTGCCGTCCGGTAAGATCATCAAGATCATCAAGGCGGTAGATGCCAAAGCCAAGGGGGTGGAAACCGTAACCGAAGGTGAAAGAAGATCTCCGGAGGATAGGATCATCACCCAGTTGGTGCCTCTCGAACACGGCGATGCGAATAATTTCGCCAAATTCTTGAGGCCCCTGATTCCTAAAACGGGACTTCTGATTCCCTATCCCGACACCAACACCCTGATCATTATCGACGTTCTTTCCAATGTCAATCGCCTGAAGCGCATTATACAGGAGTTGGACGTGCCGGGGGTGAAGGAACAAATCACAATCTTCCCCCTGGAACATGCAAACGCGGAAAAGCTGGCGACCAAAATGACAAACCTGTTCCGGCCGCGAAAAGGATCAAAAAGGGTCAAAGGGCTGGTGAAAATTATTGCAGATGAGAGAACGAACTCCTTGATTATTCTTGCTTCCCCTCAGACTTCGGCCGATATACAAACGACTCTGGAGAAGCTGGACAAAAAAATGAGTAGGCGGCACGGCGGCATTCACCTCTACCACTTGGAACATGCGGTTGCAGAAGAGGTGGCTGCGGTACTTGGCGAACTTCCCGGGAAGGGTTCTGAGAAAAAGGGTGGCAAGTCTGCTCAAACCCGGACTCCCATTTCTAAGGATGTTCACATTTCTGCAGACAAGGCGACCAACACCCTGGTGATCATTGCCGACCCGGACGAATACAAAATTCTGGAAGAAATCATCAGGGAGCTGGATGTGCCCCGGGCTCTGGTGTACGTGGAGACCCTGATAATGGAGGTGTCTGCGAGCAAGGCCCTTGACCTGGGTGTGGAATGGAGAGTGGGAGACGAGTACGGGGGAGGACTGAAGTCCGGAGGGAGCGGGGGGGCATATACTGTCGGATCCCGAAGTGGTAAGAGCAATATCCAGAACCTGGCACAAGGTGTCCTTCCCGCGGGTTTCGTGGCAGGGGTCGTCGGGAATGCCATTACCCTGGGGAATGTTACCTTTCCTTCGATCTCTGCCTTCGTGAGTGCCGTGAGAACGGATAGTGACTTCAACGTGATATCCACACCACAGATCCTGACCCTTGACAATGAAGAGGCGATTATTGAAGTAGGACAAAATATCCCTTACGTAACCAGTGTAGTGCAGCAAGGGGCTGTAACCGATCGACCGATCCAGAATTTCGAATACAAGGACATCGGTGTCACGCTAAAGGTAACACCCCACATCAACAGCAACAAATCCGTAAAATTGGAAATAGAGCAGAGCATCAAGAATGTGTTAAAAACCACTGCAGGTGATGGTCTGTTGGCCCCGACCACCACATACCGAACAACCAAGTCCACCATTACGGTCTCTGCAGGGGAGACCGCCGTGATAGGCGGCCTTGTGGAGACCCAGATGAACAGAGGAAAGACCCAGACACCATGCCTTGGGGGGGTTCCCGGAATGGGTTGGGCCTTCAAGCAAGTAAGCGACCAGGACGACAAGAGGAATCTGTTTGTATTTTTGACCCCCCATATCATTGCGACGGTTGAAGATAGGCGGGCACTGTATGGGGATAAGAAGGACTATATTGATAAAGAGATGGAGAAGGCTCTCAGGAGGAGTCAACCTGAAGAACTGAGACGCAAGGCCTTCGAGTAATTGCTGGAAATGGTTCTTTTTCCCCTTTTTCACGGGCCATACTTCCGGCGGATGAAAAAAAGTGGAGAAAGAAAAAAACGGTGTTGAAAGGACTCCTAAATAGAAAAACCGGCTCAGGTAGTGGAGGGCCTGTTGCTGAACAAAGTTCTGACGCAACTCCTCCCACAGAACAGATGAGTGAGGATGATCGTTTGTCCGCTGCCTCGGTATTTCTAGATATCCCTCTGAAAACAAATATCTTGAATGATCTCGACCTTCACCGCCCCCCCCAAGTCCCTATCCAATATTTCAAACACATGGCTTTTGTTCCCCTCTATGCAGAAGACGGTGTTCTTACCGTTGCCCTAAACGACCCCCTCAACTTCCATCCGGTGGATGAACTGGTCAGGAAAATGGGATACCATACTTCAAAGTGGGTCCTGAGTCCCCTCAAGGAGATCCATGCTGCCATTAACCTGCTTTTCGATCAGAGCAGCGAAGATGCCGAAAAAATGGTTCAGGACCTGGGGACCATTGAGGCGGAGGGCGATATCAGCGAACTTGAAGATCTGGATAATCTGCTGGATGTGAATCATGAAGCCCCTGTGATCCGACTCATCAATGTCATCCTCACCCAGGCTATCCGGCGGGAGGCGAGTGATGTACACATCGAGCCCTACCATCGGGAGGTGAAGGTCCGCTTCCGCATAGATGGGGTTCTTTATGAGATCTTCTCCCTGCCTAAAAGGCTGCAGGCGCATATGGTCTCCAGGGTAAAAGTGATGGCCGACCTGGACATCGCGGAGAAAAGGGTCCCCCAGGACGGCAGACTTAAGATCAAGGCAGCCAACAAGACCGTGGACATCCGCGTATCCATCATCCCCATGGCCTTTGGAGAGCGAATCGTGCTCCGGCTCCTGGACAAAACAATCTCCCTGCTGGGCCTGGAAGAAATGGGGATGCCTCGCAATAATCTGACGGTCTACGAGAAGCTCATTCAGCGAAACAGCGGTATCATCCTGGTGACCGGTCCCACGGGCAGCGGAAAGACGACCACCCTGTATGCCTCCATTGACAGGATCAACTCCGTTGAAAAGAACATCATTACCATTGAAGACCCCATAGAATATGAGCTGAAGGAAGTGGGGCAGATTCAAGTCAATCCCAAGACCCATCTCACCTTTGCTAAGGGGCTGAGGTCCATCCTGAGACATGACCCTGATATCATCATGGTTGGGGAAATTCGCGATCTGGAGACCGTAGAGATTGCGATTCAGGCATCCCTGACCGGTCACCTGGTATTCAGTACCCTGCATACCAATGATGCGGCGGGATCACTAACCAGACTGGTGGACATGGGTGCGGAACCCTTTCTCATTGCCTCTTCCCTTTTGGGGGTCGTGGCCCAGAGACTGGTGCGAAAGATTTGTTCGGACTGCAGGGAACCGTCCAACCCGGACCCTGCCACACTGGAAGAGCTCGGCCTGGGCAAAGACCAGGTTTTCTGGAAGGGAAAGGGGTGCCCCTCATGCGTGGACATTGGATACAAGGGAAGGACCGGTATTTTCGAATTGCTTCTCATGGATAATGATATCCGGCACCTTCTCACCTCAGGTGCCGATTCCGTGACCATCAAGGAGGCGGCTGTAGAGCAAGGGATGTCCACCCTGTTTGAGGACGGTCTCAGGAAAGTGATGGCAGGGACAACCACACTGGATGATGTAATGCGGGTAACGCAAGAATAATGCCGGTTTATGAATATAAGGCCCTCAACAAACGGGGCAGGAAGGTAGGGGGCATCATCACGGCGGACGGCCCTGCCGGGGCCCGGTTTAAGCTGAGCCAGGGCTCTGTCTTTCCAACAGAACTCAAGGAGGTCCGGGAAAAAAAGAAAATCGCCTCTGAATCCTTATCTTTTCGTATTCCCGCGTTCAGCCGGGTCAACCCCCTGGAGGCCACCACGGCCCTGAGGCAACTGGCCACCCTGGTTTCCGCGGGCCTTCCCCTCCTTGATTGCTTGACCGGGTTAGTCGATCAAATCGAAGGAAGCCATCTGAAAAGGATCTTCATTCAGATTCGAGAAAAAGTGGTTGAAGGCAACTCCCTGTCCCAGGCGGTCTCCACACACCCCGGGGTTTTCAGTCCGATCCACGTGAACATGATCCGCGCAGGAGAAACCGGCGGGGCACTGGATGTTATCTTGAAGCGGCTGGCGGATTTCTCCGAGGGGAGGATGAAGCTGCGAAAGAAGATTGAGACGGCCCTGGCCTATCCCCTTTTTTTGCTCCTGATCAGCACGGTCATTGTCATCTTTCTCATGTCCTTTGTGATGCCCAAGGTGATCAGTGTTTTCGAGGGCATGAAGCTTGCCCTTCCCTGGTCCACCAGGGCCTTGATCCTTATGACCCACTTCATGGAGCAGTTCTGGTGGCTCGTCGCGCTGGCGATGGTTGGGGTTGTTGGGGCCCTGTACGCATGGGTGAAGACAGAGGCTGGAGGACTCCTGTGGGACCGAATGAGGCTGCGTATTCCCCTTTTCGGAAAGTTGCACCACAAGGCGGCCATTGCCAGGTTCAGCCGAACTCTCTCCATTTTGCTGAAAAGCGGTATCCCGTTGGTGGACTCCCTGGAGATTGCGAGGCTGTCAATGGGCAACCGGATCATGGAGGATGCCGTCAAAGAGACGGCAAGACTCGTGGGAGAGGGGCAGGATTTTGCCACGCCTATCAAAAAAACAGGCCGCTTTCCCCCTCTGGTGGTGCAGCTCATCAGGGCCGGGGAGCAGAGCGGTGAGTTGGAGGATATGCTTGCCAAGTCCGCAGAGGTCTATGAGGAAGATGTGGAGATGAGCCTCGCAACTCTCACGGCCCTTATTGAGCCGGCCATCATCCTGACCATGGGGGTGGTCGTCGGGTTTATGGTAATGGCCATCCTCCTGCCCATTTTCGATATGACCGGGGCAGTGCGGTAGGGCGGAGGGCAGAGGACAGAGGGCGGAGGACAGAGGACGGAGGACAGAGGGCGGAGGGCAGAGGGCGGAGCACAGAGGACAGAGGGCAGAGGACGGAGCACAGAGGGCGGAGGGCAGCCGCCGTCGCTAAAGCTATGGCGCGCCAATGAGGGC
>JAFDIX010000270.1 GCA_019307805.1 Deltaproteobacteria bacterium
ATTTCCGGGGAGGTTGCCGAAGGGGACCTGATTGTCAGAAAAGAGGCCTGGTACGAAGAACGGAACATTGAGCTCAAATCCAATACTCGGGTTGTGGATGCGGATCCCTCCAACGGAGTGGTCATCACAGCGGATAACCAAAAATTGAAGTATGATGCCCTTTTGGTAGCCACAGGCAGCCATTCATTCATTCCCCCCATTAAGGGTGCGGACAGGAAAGGGGTTTTTGCACTGAGGTCCATGCAGGATGCACGTGACATTGCTGCCTGGGCGGAGGGAATCCATGAGGTTGTCCTGATCGGCGGGGGTCTACTGGGGCTTGAGGCAGGCAATGCCATCAGAAAACTTGGAAAAAAGGTGATGGTCGTGGAGTTCTTTCCAAGGCTCCTCCCGCGGCAGTTGGATGTGCCCGGTGCCGGGAGACTGCAGGGGATGATGGAAGAAATGGGATTTTCATTCAGACTCGGTGCCACGACACAGGAGGTCGCAGGAGATGGTCCGGCAGAGAATGTTTTGCTGGAAGGAGGTGAGCGTTTGCCCGCGGAGATGGTGGTCATTTCCGCAGGTGTCCGACCCAACTTGGAGTTGGCCGGTGCCCTTGGCGTTGAACATGACAAGGGTATCCAGGTGGATGAACACCTGCAAACAAACCAGGCCGGTATTTATGCGGCAGGAGATGCGGCCGAGTTTGGGGGTATGCCCTACGGCATCTGGACAGCAGCCATGGAGCAGGGGAAGATTGCCGGGAACAGGATGGCAGGCGGGGACATGGCCTATACAGGCACTGTCATGGCAAACACCCTCAAGGTGGTGGGCATTGATCTTGCTTCTGCCGGCAATATTGATGCGGAGAATGAATTCGAGTCCAGGGTAGTGGAAGATGAGAAGGTCTACAAGAAAATCGTCATCCAGGACAATCACATCACAGGCTGCATCATGCTCGGTGACACGAAGGGTTTCAACAAGATTACCAGGTTGATGTCGGAAAAGGAGGATGTGTCCAAGACCAAGGATCAGATCCTGGGCTAGTCCGGTGCCCCGGCAATATATTTAAATATTGTGATAACGGTTTTTACTTCTCAAACAACGAACGGGCTGTAGAACCACTCAGGGAAAAGGGGGCGCAAGGAAGGCAGCCGGCGAAACTCAAGGGCCTCACTACCGGATGTACTTGAAAGAGAGGGTGACTCTGGCCCGGTAGGCAGTCACCTTTCCATTGGTAATGACCACATCCAGTTTGCGAACCTCTGCAACTCTGAGTTCCCGCAAGGTCTCCCCAGCGGTTTCAACAGCCCTTCTTGCGGCATCTTCCCATGATTTTTCACTGGTCCCCACAAGGTCAATGATTTTATAGGTTTTCCCCGCCATAGGTCTCCTCCTTTCTATATCTATAAAGATACAGATGCACCGGGGACAGGTCAAGTGCCATGATCCATGCCCACTGCCCTTCAAAATCCTTGTGTCAGGGAAATGTTTCAAGCACAACTTTGAACGGGTGAGGTGTCAAAAACAGGAAGGAATAAAACGGCGCCGCCTCGACGCCTTACGGTCATCAATGACAGGATCATACTTCTCATCCCTTTGCACACTGAACACCCTTATCTTTCCATCCTTATAGGTGACCCGAGGCATTTTGTGGGGCGAATTCAGAGAGCTTTGTTCCAGGGGTAAACGATTAAAGGTGAAGAAAAAGATCCTGGCAAGGGGCCAGCGGTCAGGATAATATTTACACGGGTCGAATTCAAAAAAGCCGTCATTCAATATGGTGCGCACAATGATGTGGCGGGGAGGAGAGGGAATAGCCTTCTCCAGCCGGTAGGTGATCTTTTGTTTTACGGAACGGCTCAAGTCTTTTCCCACGACCTGGGTCGGGAAGTCATCCCCACTGGGATCATCCCCATAGTTTCTTTTGACCAGGGCAAGATCCATGAGAATACTCCGGGCGTCCCAGAAATCCAGATCCGTATAGATCTGGTAATCATACTCTGACCGGCCCGGGTGTGCGTAGATGATTTTTGCCAACGTGAAATCCTAAAAAGACGAACAGGAGGGGAGGCCTCCTTCCTTGAGCTGACATTGTTTATGATTATAATCTATTCATATGCCTTCACGATTTCAAGTGCCGCCATCAAGGTCCTGTGCACCCGGTGCAGTTCACACTGAATACCCTTGTGATCAAAAAATCGAGATGGTAAGGTTTCAAGGCAGCGTTTAAAAACCTGAACCCGTGTTTCCCGCGTTATAGATGCCAAAGGAGAGGAAAATGGACGATAAGACTGAGAATATCCTGAAGGGACTGAAAACGGCCATTGAGGCCGAGCTGACCGGTTACCAATTCTACCGAAATGCAGCCAAGAGCACGGAAGATTCCAAGGGCAAGGAAACCTTTTTACGAATGGCGGAAGAGGAGATGAACCATTTCAATGAACTGCGACGCCAGTACAAGTCAGTCGCGGAAAAAGGGGATTATGATTTTTCAAAAAAACTCGGCAAAACGGACCATGGGAATGCAGATAATCCTATTTTCAGTAAGGAGATAAAAGCCCGTATCAAGGAAAGCCATTTTGAAGTCAGTGTCCTGACCATAGGAATGAAACTGGAACTGGATGCCATGAAGTTTTACCAGTCATGTGCGGACGGGGCCCAAAGTGAGGAAGAACGACAATTCTACGCGGAACTGGCAGAATGGGAGCAGGGCCATTATCAGGCCTTTGACAGGGAACTGGCAGCACTGAAAGAAGAGTATTACCAGGCAAACAATTTTATTCCCATGTAATAAGGAAAAAGAAAGTGGATTTCGAAGGGTATCGATCCCAGTTCCCCATTACCAATACATATACATTCATGAACCATGCTGCTATTTCCGCTCCTCCCGTGATAGTGGCAAGGGCCGTACAGGAACTGCTGCATGAGTTTACCCATTCAGGCATATCCTGCTATCCGAAATGGATGAAGAGGGTTGAGGAGGTCAGAGGGCTTGCCTCGCAATTGATTAAGGCCTCACCAGAAGAAATCGCATTTACGGGAAATACCTCAGAGGGCCTCAGCACTGTTGCCGCGGGGCTCCAGTGGAAAAACGGAGACAGTATTCTGGTACCAAGGCCGGAATTTCCTGCAAATGTCTATCCCTGGATGAACCTGGAACGGCGGGGCGTCAAGGTCCATTTCTTTGATAGAGAAGATGGCAGGTTTGACATCGGGAAAATAGAGCAGGTACTGGTTCCCGGGACCCGGCTCATCTCTGTCAGTTCTGTGGATTTTGCCACGGGATACCATTGTGATTTGGAAGCCCTGGGCGATTATTGCCGAAGAAAAGATCTTCTCCTCTGTGTGGATGCCATCCAGAGTCTGGGTGTCGTGCCCATGGACGTGAAGCGCTGCGGCATTCATTTTCTGGCCGCAGGCGGCCACAAGTGGCTTTTGAGCACCATGGGATGTGGATTTCTCTATATCTCCGGAGAAGCGGATGGCCTCTTGCATCCATCCCGGGTGGGATGGAAGAGCGTGGTGGAAGAAGAGGATTTTTTCAGGGTCCATTTTGATTTGAAGCCCGATGCCCTTCGTTTTGAATCGGGATCCATGAATGTGGCTGGGATATATGCCCTTGGGGCGGCCATGGATCTGATTATGGAGGTCGGGGTGGAAAATATCTTCAGGCGCATCACTGCCCTGAATGATGCACTGATTCGAGGATTACAGGATCGGAATGAACGGATCATCACCCCCTTGGACCCTGGTGAGCGTTCAGGGATTGTCAGTTTTGTACCCTCTTCCGACCCGAAGGCGCTCTATGACTACCTGTCTCAAGAGCATATGGCCGTCTCCCTGAGGAACGATATGATCCGGCTCTCTCCCCACTTCTACAATAACATGGATGATATTCACCGCTTTTTTGAAGTCCTTGATCGATTTCAGGAACAGAACTGATTTTTCATTGGTGATACACTGGCTCACGTCCTTTGGATATGCGGATGAACATAAACAGCGCCGAGGGTGTCCCCTGGGACCTGAAGAAACTCTATAGGGGGCAGGACGATCCCAGCCTGCTAAAGGATATGAGGAAGGCCCTTGATAGGGCCGAAAAATTTGCCGTTTCATATAAGGGACGGAGGGCCAATGACCTTGATGGAGAAACACTCCTCGCCGCCCTTCGGGAATATGAGCTGATTCATGAAATAGGCATGAAGCCCTGTTTCTTTGCAACCCTCCTCTTTTCAGGACAAACCCAGGATCATGGACGCCGGGAACTCCTCGATGAAATCCGGGAGAGATGGAATGAGATTGAACGTCTCCTTGTGTTTTTCAGATTGGAGATGACGGCTCTCCCGGAGAATCGTATCAAAGTACTGACCGAGCACGAGGGCCTCACCGACTACCGCCATTTTCTCCTCCATTTACACCAATGGCAGCCCTACGCACTCAAGGAGGGCGAGGAAATGGATGCTGCCAGGAAGGATCTCACGGGAAGGTCGGCCTTGGTCACCCTCTTTGATGAGATCACCGGCGCCCTCTCCATTTCCGTTCCAATGCAGGGCGAGGACCATCACCTCAAAATCGATGAGGCCCTGGCCCTGCTCCACCGGCCCGATCCCACGCCCCGGGCAGAGGCATTTGATGCCTTGCTCAAGGCAATTGCCGGCCAGGGAAACCTCTTCAAAAATATCATGAACACCCTGGTCATGGATCATTACGAGGACAGCCGGCGCCGGGGACATCCATTTCCCATGCACAAGTCCCTTCTCTCCAACGGCGTGGAAGAGCCCATGATCGAGGCCATGATGCACATGGTAGAAGAACACTATTGCGTGGCAAAGAGATACTTTCGGCTGAAGGCACGGCTTTTAGAAATGGAGAGGATGGCTTTCACGGATCAGTTTGTACCCCTTGCGCCGGAACCCCCTGAGATATCCTTCCCGGAAGCGCGGGCGATGTTGTTGGAATCCATGGAAGCATTCCATCCTTTGTTTTTTTCAGCAGCAAAGGAATTTTTTGATAAAAAACGCATTGATGCGGAAGTGAGGAAAGGAAAAATAAACGGCGCCTTTTGCAAGAGCTTTGCCC
>JAFDIX010000271.1 GCA_019307805.1 Deltaproteobacteria bacterium
TTTTGTTTTCGATGAACTTCCTGAAAATATGCTCTCCCAGGATCTCCTTTATCAGGGCACTTTCCTCGGTTTCAAGGATGGCTGCATAGAGGTTCCCGGGCAGATCCGTAATACCGTGGGCCCTTCGTTCGGCAGGATTCATCTCAAAGATGTCCTCTTCAATGGGATCCGGCAATTCCATTTTCTTATCGATACCGTCCAGGCCGGCACCCAGCATGGTCGCAAAGGCCAGGTAGGGGTTACAGGCGGGATCCGGCGACCGGAACTCGATTCGCGTAGCCTTCTCCTTGCCCGGTTTGTACATGGGCACCCTGATCATGGCCGACCTGTTTCTCCTTGCCCAGGAGACATACACGGGTGCTTCGTAACCGGGGACCAGCCTCTTGTAGGAGTTCACCCATTGGTTGGTCAGGGCTGCGATGGCAGGGGCATGATGCATCAATCCGGCGATATAGTGTTTGGCGATCTCGGATAAATTGTACTCGTCGTCGGGATCGTAGAAGCCGTTCCTATCCCCTTCGAAGAGGGACTGATGCACATGCATTCCGCTGCCGTTTTCCCCGAAAATGGGTTTGGGCATAAAGGTGGCATACACCCCGTGCTGTGCGGCGATTTCCTTGACCACGATTCTGTAGGTCATGGTCTTATCCGCCATTTTGAGTCCTTCATCATAACGCAGATCGATTTCATGCTGGCTCGGGGCCACCTCGTGGTGACTGTACTCCACTTGGATCCCCATGGACTGAAGGGCGAAGATGGTGTCTCTCCTCAATGTGCTGCCCATGTCCAGAGGCCGTGTGTCAAAATAGCCTCCCGTGTCCAGGATTTCCGTGTTCTGATTGTCCCGGAAATAAAAATACTCAAGTTCAGGTCCCAGGTAAAAAGTATATCCCCTATCCGCAGCCATTTTTAAAAGCCGCTTGAACACATAGCGGGGGTCCCCCTCATAGGCCGTTCCATCGGGATTGAGAATATCGCAAAACATTCGGGCCACGGGCTTGTCCCCGCTTCTCCAGGGGACCAGTTGAAAGGTCGCCGGATCCGGCTTGGCGATCATGTCACTTTCCTCGATCCGTGCAAATCCCTCAATGGATGACCCGTCAAACCCCATTCCTTCAGTAAGTCCTTCCTCCAACTCAGACTGGGTAACGGCAAAACTTTTAAGCATTCCAATCACGTCTGTAAACCAGAACTGGATAAAACTGATGTCCTTTTCCTTTACGATCCGCCTGACATCATCTGCTGTTTTGCATTCCATATGCGCTCCTCCTCTGTTTCCTTAAATACTTCCATAAACCATCATGCCAAGAACGCGATCCCCATTTTTTCTCTTCTTGTACCCATCTTTGTCTTGAATTTCCAGGATTTATTTGACAGTGTCGATATTCCACATGAAAATCAGACATCCCATGGGCATTACTTTGAAACCGAAGCTGTAGGAGCCGCCCAATGAGACTGCGTGATCTCTCCATCATTCAATACCAGAACATCAGCCGGCAGGATCACATTTACAGATTGTGGCTTCCTCTGGGGGCTTTCAAGAAACAACTGGAATATTTTGACTCTGGGGATTTCCAGGTCCTCTCCATAGACAAGGCCATTCAATACCTGAAAAAAGAATTGAAAATAACAGATGCCCGACCCATTTCTCTCTCCTTCGACAACGGGTACCTCGACTTCTATGAGGAGGCCTTCCCGTTGCTTGAAGAGCACCATTTTCCTGCCACCCTGCTTATCTCTCCCGAAAGGGTGGGCACGAAGAAGACCATCGGCAATCATGAGGTCTCCTATGTCACATGGGAAATCCTCAAGGAACTTGCCGATCGGAACATCACCATCGGAGCATACGAGGATGGGCACTGGAATATCAACAAGATCCCCGAAGATCAGGTACGCAGGCATATCATTGAGCATAAAAAACGCCTGGAAGACAAACTCGGAATTGAAATCCTTCACTATGGCGTCAAGGAGGGCATCCCCAACAGAGGTATCCGCGAACTGCTCATATCACAGGGCTATAGGACATTTCTCACCCAGTGCCCGACCAACAGGAGGCCCGACCTCTTTTCTCTGGGAAGAATCCAGGTGGATGATGACGATTTCAACATATTCCTGACCAAGGTCTCCAGGACCTATCTTTTCTTCAAGGACAAGAGGAGTTGGAAATATATAAGAACCTACAAGCTGGATAGGGTGGCCCACAGGTTATCAGAAACCCTTGACAGAATAAGGGGAGTAAAAACACACTAGGAAAAGCGAGGCCGGAGAACCCGGTTTTGGTTTACCCCTGATCGTGGTTTTCGTTATTACATGTTTGTTACATGTTCAAATTCCAAATAACAAATCACAAAAAACAATAAAATAACAATGACCGAAATTCAAAATCCCAAACAAAAAATCAACCCCTTTGAACCAGTTTGGAACTTGTGATTTATTTGTAATTTGGTGCTTGGAATTTGTTATTTTTTAAACCTGAAGCGCCAAGACATACCCGGATATCTCTGACCTGGCCAACAGGGCCGGGTTTTTAAGGAAAGGATCAATGATCAGGATCCTTCACATCCACACGATGCCCGTTATCAGCGGCTCCGGTATCAATACCTACCTTTCCATGGACGGTATGGACCGGCAAGTGTACGAAGTGGAGCTGGCTTGTGCCCCGGGGGGACGCCTCATAGATCTTGTTCAGGACTCCGGGATGGAGGTACGGATCTTCAGGAATCTGGTACAACCGCTCTCCCCCTATCGAGATCTCAGGGCCGCCATGGACCTTTTCCTTTTCCTGCGAAAAAACCCCTACCATGTCGTGCATACCCACAACTCAAAGGCCGGATTTGTGGGACGCCTGGCAGCGGCCATGGCCCGTGTGCCGGTCATCGTACACACGGTGCATGGATTCGCCTTTCATGATCAGGAGCCCCGGTGGCGGCAGGTCCTTTTTCTCAACCTTGAGAGGCTCGCTTCCCACTGGTGCCAAAAAATGATTTTCATCTCCCAGCCCCTTTTGGACTGGGGCCTGAAAGAGCACATTGTCCCCAGGGAAAAAACCGTCAAGATCTACAGCGGGATCCAATTGGAGCACTTTCACCCCGTGGACGGGGATGAAAAGAACCGGATCCGAGAAAAGTGGAAACTGCGCCCGGAGGAGGCCGTTATAGGGATTGTCTCCAAGCTCTGGGAGGGAAAAGGCCATGCCACCCTGATTGAAGCGGTAAAAGAATTAACGAAAGATATAAAGGATGTGAGGCTGGTTATCGTTGGAGAAGGATATCTCCAGGATGAATTGGTAAAACAGGTTGCCAGGCTGGGCCTGGGTGATCGTGTCCTTTTCACAGGATTCCAGATGGATGTCTCGGAGATTATCGCCACATTTGATGTGGCTGTACTGCCTTCCTTTTTTGAAGGGATGGGGAGGGTCATCCTGGAGGCCATGGCCATGGCCAAGCCCGTTGTGGCAAGCCGCGTCGGGGGTATTCCGGATCTCGTAGAAGACGGGCGGAACGGCTTTCTGGTGCAGCCCGGGGATGTCAAAGCACTTGCAGCGGCAATCAAAAGGCTTCTCACAGACAAGGAACTCGCAGGGGAAATGGGGAGCAGGGGACGAAAGATGGTTGACGAAAAATTCAACTCAGATATCATGGTGCGATCCATTGAAGAGGTTTACCGCCACCTTTTAACAAGAAAAGGCATCCGCATTGGCCCTTAAAATAATCTGGCAAACCCTCATTGGCCTGTTTCTCCTGTTTCTGGCCACCCCCGCGGTCAAGACCTTTTACTTTAATGCCGGGCTCAGGTGGCAGTATATCCTTGCCTTCTCTATTGTAGTCGCCTATTTTGTCACCCCCTTCTGCCGTCTCATTGCCCTGAAGCTGAATATCCTGGACAAGCCGGATTGGAGAAAAATCCATGATCGTCCCACCCCCCTGCTCGGGGGATTGGCCGTTTACCTCGCCTTCTCTGCCGCCATCCTGCTTAACGATGTCTATTACCCTGGCATGAAAGTCCTCCTCTTTGGCGGCTCACTTATCTTTGTGATGGGACTGATAGACGATATAAAGCCTTTGCCCGCCATTATGAAATTTGTTTTTCAGATCCTTATCACCCTTATGGTTATTCTTTTGGGGGACATCCAGCTCACCTTTTTTTACCATGCATCCTGGGCCCCTCTTGTGAATATTCCGGTCACCCTGCTGTGGATCGTAGGGCTGACAAATGCCATGAATTTCTTTGACGGGATTGACGGGCTGGCTGCGTCCCTATCCGCGATCAGCGCCCTTTTCCTCGGGATCATCGCCTTTCTCACAAACCAGGCGTCACTGGGGTGGTTCGCAGTTGCCCTCATCGGGGCCTGTATCGGGTTCATGCCCCACAATCTGAGGTTCGGCAAATCCGCCTCCCTCTTCCTGGGAGATGCAGGAAGCACCTTCCTGGGTTTCACACTGGCCGGACTTGCCGTGCTTGGCAAATGGTCTAATACCAGCCATTTTGTTTCCCTGTCCGCGCCTCTCCTGATCTTCGGAATACTCATCTTTGATATGATCTATGTCAACCTTTCACGAATCAAGAATCGACAGGCCTCAAACCTCTTCCAACTGCTGACATGCGCAAACAAAGATCATCTGCACCACCGCCTCATATTCATGGGCTTTGCCCGGAAGGAAGTGGTATTTATCATTTCCACCATTTCCGTCTGCCTGGGCGTCAGCGCCCTCATCATCATGAAGCAGGATATCATTGAAGCCCTGCTTGGACTTTTTCAGGCCGTTTTGATCATAGGCCTTGTTGTCACGCTTATGCTCAAGGGCAGGGAGAGGCCTTCAACGGAGGACGGAGGGCAGAGGACGGAGGACAGAGGGCAGACGACAGAGGACCGTGGCAAAAGCTGAGCAGGTATCTTACCATTTTGAGCCCACCTAAATTCCTTCCACTAATTTGAGATGGATAATATTTTCACCTGGGGGAGAGATATACCAACTTTTCAAGCTGTGATCTTTGCTCGTTCAGCACGAACGTCCAATCCATTGTTTCTCATAATTCCCCACCGGTCCAAACTCCCGGCT
>JAFDIX010000272.1 GCA_019307805.1 Deltaproteobacteria bacterium
TGCAGGTGGACGGGGCAGGCTGAAGCTGTTCTATGCTACCCAGATAAATATAGAGCCGCCCACATTTGTGGTCTTTGTAAACCGCCCCGATCTCGTCCATTTCTCTTACCGGCGGTTCATGGTCAACCAGTTGCGGGAACACTTTGACCTGGACCACACACCTATCAAGCTGGTTTTCCGAAAACGGTAGGATGGGCTGCGATAGCTGGACAAATGATTTAAAAGATAAAGTATCTTAAATCCGAAATCCGAATATCGAAATTCGAAACAATTTCGAATTCCAAATGTTCAAATTTTCAAAACACAATTGGAGACTTCAACCTGGAATTGTAAATGCATCATTGTATTGTTTCGATCATTTGTATTTCGGTCATTTGTATTTGTTTCGGATTTCGAAATTCGTGCTTCGAATTTACTACTATACTCTACTCTTTGGCATAGCGCTTGAATCCCGACCTGGATCTAGGGTCATGCCATGAACAAAATAATGAAGGAGGGACTTCCATGAATATAAGAATAGTGATTGGTGCACTCACCGTAGCAGCGGAACTGAACGATTCCCCCACCGCACTCAAGATCGCCGAGGCACTGCCCATCGAAACGTCCTTCAGCACCTGGGGAGATGAAATCTATTTTGCCATTCCCGTGGATGCCCCCTTGGAGGAGACAGCACGTGAGGAGGTGGAAATGGGAAATCTGGGCTATTGGCCCGCGGGAAAGGCCTTTTGTATTTTTTTCGGGGAGACCCCGGTCAGCCCTCCCGGAAAAATTGTCCCTGCCAGCGCAGTCAATATCATCGGTCAGGTTCTGGAAGATGCCGGTCAGTTCAAGGGGGTCATGCAGGAACCGAAGGTGAGGTTGGAATCTGCCTGATCATAGAAGGCCTTCGCGTATCATCTCCGCCAGGTTCGTGAACCTGCGCATGACCTTGTTGTTATTGACCCCCATTTTCAGTGCCTTCTTGCTGCCCACCATGATGACCAGTCTCTTGCCCCGGGTGACCGCGGTATAGATGAGATTTCTCTGCAGCAGGATGTAATGCTGGGTCAGGATGGGCATAATGACGGCGGGATATTCACTCCCCTGTGACTTGTGTACGGTAATGGCATAGGCCAGGGCAATCTCGTCAAGTTCGGGGTAATCGTAGGGCACAGGGCGGCCTTCATAGGTCACGGTCACCTCTCCCCTCTCCGTATCGATGGCCGTGATCCTGCCCATATCCCCGTTAAAGACCTCCTTTTCATAGTTGTTTCTCACCTGCATGACCTTGTCATGGAGCCGCAGTCCTTTCCCCCCTCGGGCCAGTTCATCTTTTGAAGGGTTCAGTGCCCCTTGAAGCTGTTGGTTCAGGTTCTCGGTCCCTACCACCCCCTTGTGCATGGGTGTAAGGACCTGGATGTCTTCAACGGAATCCAGGTGAAACCGTTTGGGAACCCGGTCGCACACCAGTTCCATGATGACCTTGAGTGCGGAATCGGGATCCTCCTGTTCGATGAAATAGAAGTCCTCGAGCATATCCTTTGGAGACCCTGCCCCGGGCACCACCCCCTGGTTGATTTTGTGGGCATTGACCACGATGAGGCTCTTTTCGGCCTGCCGGAATATGTCCGTGAGTTCCACCACAGGCACGGCACCCGATCTGATGATATCCTTCAACACGCTTCCCGCCCCTACGGAAGGAAGTTGATTGACGTCTCCCACCAGTACCACAAGCGCCCCCGAGGGCACTGCCTTTAACAGGTGGTACATGAGGATGGTGTCAATCATGGAACTCTCGTCCACGATAAGGACGTCGACCGCCAGAAGGTTATCCTGGTTCCGCTGAAATCCCCCCTTCCTGAAACTGTATTCCAGCATCCTGTGGATGGTTCTTGCAGGATATCCTGTTGCCTCCTCCATGCGCTTGGATGCGCGACCCGTAGGCGCAGCCTGCAGCACCCTGGCCCGCATCCCCCTGTATATCTGGATGAGGGCGTGAATGATCGTTGTCTTTCCGGTCCCCGGTCCGCCCGTGATGACCATCACCTTTTCCGTAAGTGCCCTTTTTACAGCGGCCACCTGTTTTGCGGCCAGATCCAGGCGGATCCTTTCCTGGACCCACATCAGGGCTTTGTCAACCTGGATGGGGCGAAGGCCCCTTGGGGACTGGATCAGATGTTTGAGGTGTTCCTCGATTCCCCTTTCCGATGTATGGAAACGGGACAAATAGACGGCCTTGCGATTGGCCTCAAACTCCGCCAGGTCCGAGTTGAGGTCCTCGATCACGATCTTGCCTTCTAAACCCAGCGCTCCAATGGCGCGAAGAACCACCTCGCGATCGACTTCCAGTATTTCCAGGCATTTTGTGATGAGTGCTTCATAGGGATAAAGGACATGGCCCTCATCGGCCAGGCGCTGCAATACGTAAAGGATACCTGCCTCGGCCCTGACCGGGGCGCTTTTTTCAAAACCCAGTTTATCGGCAATCAGGTCCGCCTTGAGGAACCCTATGCCGTGAATATCCGTGGCCAATCTGTATGGGTTTTCCTTGAGCAGGGAGATGGAATCCCAGCCGTATTTCTTGAAGATCTTGACGGCGAAGGCCGTGCTCACGCCATGTTCCTGGAGAAAAATCATGACGTCCCTGATCTCCTTTTGTTCGTCCCATGCCTTCCTGATCATGTCGACCCGTTTCTGGCCGATCCCCTCGATCCGGGTGAGATCATCAATCCGGTGTTCGATAACCTCGAGGGTCTTTTCCCTAAATTTCTTTACAATACGGGAGGCCATGACAGGGCCTATTCCCTTCACGAGGCCCGAGCCCAGATATTTTTGAATGCCCTGCACCGTGGCAGGAAGCACGATCCGGTGACTGGATACCTTGAACTGTCTCCCGAACCGCGGATGGTCATGCCACTCGCCCTTCATCCTCATGATCTCTCCGGGTGCAGGGGCGATCAGGTTCCCCACCACCGTCACGGAATCAGGTTGTTCCTGCACCCTTACCCTGGCAACCGTGTAGCCGGTCTCCTCGTTGGTATAGGTAATCCTCTCGACCTGCCCCTCGATCTCTACCTGGGTATTCCTTTGTGTGCTGTCTTCCATAGTGCCTTTAAGTATCATCCCGGGAGTTGGGGAAAGGGGAGGAAAGGGTTCTACATGGACAGACCCAACAGACTTGCGGCATTTCCGCCTGTAATGGCCTTCATGTCTTCTGAAGGGAGACCAACCCCTTCCATTTCCTGGAAATACCGTCCCGGGGAAAGAAGAGGATAATCGGTTCCAAAAAGAATCTTCTCGTACCCCAATATAGTGCCGACCGTCCTGTAGATCTCCGGAGCATAGAGAAAGGGGGAGGCGGCCGTGTCAAACCACACATCCTGCAGGACCTCCCTGACCTCTTTTTTCATCAGGGCGTAGAAGAAAATTCCTCCGCCCCAGTGGGCGAGGACGATGCGATTAAGGGGATAGGCCTGGAGAAAATCATAAATTTGCTTGAGGGTCATGGGGGTCTTGCCGGGATACTGATGGCCAACGGGTTCGTTGGTGTGGAGCATCACCGGCACATCATGCTCCCGGGCAAGGATCATGATGTGCTTCAGTCCTGCTATATGTGACTTTGAAAGCCCCTCATTGTAGAGCGCCAGTTCCCCGATCCCTGAAAGCCCTTCTTTCAGGCACCTCTCCGCCTCTACGGGTGCCTCGGGGGAAAGGGGGTCAAAACAACAAAACCCGGTAAACCTGTCCGGGTATTTCTCGACCGTTTCCAGGATATAGTCATTGTGTCTGCGGAAATGATCGGAATGGGTCCAGGGGAAGCCAAAGATAACGGACCTGTGAACCCCTTCCGCATCCATACTTTTGAGGAGTTGCTCCCGCCCTGCAAGCCGGGATTTCGGGGACTCATAGAGGAGCCGAAAGGCGGATTCCCCGGCAAAATAATCTTCCCTGTTGTCCCTGAAAAACCGGGGGAAGATATGGGTATGGAAGTCGATGATCATGAAAGCATCTTTTTGAGCGATGCCTCAACGGCGCCCGGCATAAAACCCACATGTTTGTCCACTATCTTTCCCTCGCGGTTGATGAAAAACATGGTGGGTATGGAAATGTTCCCCGTGCCAAAATAGTCCTTGAGCACATCGGTACTGGCCTTCAGGATTTTGTAGTTGATCTTGAAGTGCTTTTTGAATGCAGCCAGATCACTATCGCTGACCTTGCTGGGATCATCCATGGAGATGCCCAGCACCACCAACCCCTGCTCTTTGTACTTGTCCTGCAACGCGACCAGTTCGGGAATGGACTTCCTGCAGGGGGGGCACCAGGTGGCCCAGAAATCCAGCAGCACAATCCGGCCTTTATATTGATCGAGGCTCACCGTTTCCCCCGTGATTTCCTGAAGGGAAAAAGCAGGGGCACTATCCCCACCCTTCGGTTCACCGCATCCCCAACTGAAAAGGAAAACCAGAAGGCATGACAGGATAATTTTTTTCCGTGAAAATCGTAGATGCATTGTTCCTCCATTTAAATCATGACTTATTGGGCAAATACCCGATTCCCGTCATGATAAGTAAATTCACATTATATTGACAAGAGAATCTTCCATCACTCCTCACCTTCTTTAATGCGCCATAGCCCTGAGCATGTCGAAGGGGCGAAGGCTGATTCTACCTCCCACCCTTATTAGCCACGCGTGCTTGCATCCCGTTTGCGGGGTTCGCTTCGCTCACTCGACACACGCAGACTTTGCGTCTGACGACTTGTCAGACGCAAACCGGTCATGCCCTGCGGGCAATATGCACACGGTTAAAACGGAACGGTCCGCTCCTTAATTTTTCTTTCTTTCACTATTTAACTAATCAACCAATAACGCCCTTTTAATCCTTCCACCTTCCGCCTTCCGCCTTCCCCCCTTGTCAGCCGAAGCTTCAGCGAAGGCTGATTCAGTCTTCCGCCTTCACCCTGCTCAAGGCGGCCGAAAGATATCCGACCACGCGACTGTGATCACCGGTCACATCTCCGGAATTGGCATAGCGTAGGATGGTCGACCGATTGGCCCCCTGCCGCCTGGC
>JAFDIX010000273.1 GCA_019307805.1 Deltaproteobacteria bacterium
CACATCACCCTCCTTGACGGGAATTTCTTCTCCCTCGACCACTTCAATCCCCTCTCCGCTGATCACAAAAATCACGGATTCTCTTTCTTCATGATAATGGTAGGGTACCTGTGTGCCGGGAGGCAGCAAACCGAACATGCCTCCGAGATTTTTTGCCTTATGCTCCTCCGTAAGAATTTCCGGCCTGTAGGAATCACCAGGTGTGGGGTTTTCCATGTTCAGGTAGTCTTCCGTTTTATACATCTTCATGTGAAATCTCCTTTTTAAATTGATCAAAATTGTCTATTGCTTGATGCCAGGCGATACTGGTTAAATAAAATATCTCTCACAGAGTTCGCAAAGGGCACAGAGAAAATGATTTCACTCAGTGAGCTCTGTGGTCTCTGTGAGAGAAAAAAACAGCATCCATGGGTCGGAACTACCCCCCGGGGGTCGGAACTACCCCCCGGACAACACCACCGTGAAAACGATTTCGTCGCCTTCGTGAATTTCCGTTTCCATTCCCTCAAGGGATTTGACGTTTCTTCCGTTCACCAGGACTTCATATCCCGCTGCAATACCGGAGTCCTCCTTCAGAATACGACCCCACTTTTCCCCGTCGCCTTGCTGCATGAAACGTAAAAGGTCCTGCAGGGGAAGGGACGGTCCATCCAGGGCGATCTCCTGTTTCAAGATGACTTCGGGACCGAAAACGCTTACTGCAACCTTCATGGAGTCATCCTGCCTTGCGTGTCGGATCAGAGGTCATACTTTTTAATGGTCTCTGGCGTTGGGACCCCTGCATTATTCCAACCTCTGACCGCATAGTATTCATCCAGCATCCTGTTGAGGTTTTCCTCGCCGATGCACTGTCCCGTTGCCGGACCGTCCGGCAAGGGTTCATGGAGCGTCCTGTAGGGTAATGTATCGTCATCCCTGGAAAACCCTTCCCGTACATTATACATCCTGACGAGAGTCTCTATTCTGTCTGCAATAGTCCGGAAATCATCCGTAGTAAGGTCCTCACCTGTAACGCCATAAAAGTACTCCGAGTAAACATCCAGGGACATTGGAATGAATTTGGACTGCATATCGCACACCAGAAGCCCGTGCAGAACACAGTTGAGATCGTACAGTTCCTTGACCATCTCGGCCTTGCCTTCGGCAGTATAGGGGGGATAGTTGCCCAGGATCTCCCCGGCAGGGGGCCAGGCCCGCCGATGACATGCCCCTCGCGGACTCACGGCATAGGCAAGGCCTGAACCAAAAGCGCCCCTCGGTTCATATCCGGGGAACTCCATACCCTTGACATGCATGGCAAAACGTTCTGAGTCATTGCCAATGTGTTCTGCGGTTCTCTGGACCCCCTCTGCCAGGATATCACCGAAGCCCTCCCTGTAGGAAATCATCTTAATGGCCTCCAGGGCTGCTTCTCCGTCCCCGAATTGAATTTCAAGACCCTCGGTCTGACTGGACGAAAGGATTCCTTTTTCAAAACACTCCATGATAAAACCTATCACATTCCCGGCAGATATGGTATCGACTCCCAGACTGTCACACAGAATGTTGGCCTGAATCACATGGGGAAGGGAATTGATAAGAAGGTTGGATCCAAGCATGGACAGGGTCTCATATTCAGGGCCTTCAACCGTCGCCCCCTTGTATTTTCCCTCAGTTACCTCGGTCACCATGGCGCAGGGGGTGAAGCATGACAGGCACGCCTTTCTGGCAATGGTGCTTGCCTCAACCCCCTTCGAATCGATCATCCCCAAGGCAGCCTCCCATGTCCCGTACTGAAAGTTTCTTGTGGGCAGGATGCCGCCCGTATGGGTGATGTTGAGTGTAAGGGACGTGCCGTACCTCATGCGGGCCGTGGCTACTTCGCTCTTGCGAGATGCTTCGTATTGCTCGCGATTGATGGCAACGAGCTTGGCTCTGTCGTGTTGCTCGACCCTGCCTTTACTTCTGGCAACAATGGCCTTAAGGTTTTTGGAGCCCATGACGGCTCCTACCCCGCCCCTTCCCGCCTGGCGGTAGAGCTCGGAGTTGATGCAGGCATACCGGCTCAGTTTTTCACCGGCAGGCCCGATGGAGGTCACCCCGGCATTGGGGCTTTTTTCAATTTCCCGAAGAATCCTGTCCGTCTCAAAACTGTCTTTCCCCCATATCCTGTCGGCTTCCCGAATGTGGGCACCCTTTTCATCTATCTTTATGTAACAGGGGTGGTTCGCTTTTCCGCGAATGATAATGCCGTCATACCCGGCCTTTTTGATCTCCACGGGCAATTTCCCACTGGAATAGCTGTCACACCAACCGTTGGTGAGGGGTGATTTGGTGACCACTACGAATTTGGATGACCCCGGAACCTTGGTCCCGGTCAGGGGGCCGGTCAGAAACATGAGCACATTTTCCGGGGAAAAGGGATCTGTGTTTACCGGCACCAGATCATACAGCAGTCTTGCACCGAGCCCCCTTCCGCCCAGGTACTTTTTGATAGTGTCATCGGATACGCTATAATCCGTTGATTTCCCCGTTGTCAGATCAATATCCAGCAACCTGCCTGCTACGCCTTTCATAGCAATCTCCTTTTTTTATTCCAACATATCTTTCCCCCGGCTCCGGGAGAAGGCCCTCTGCCAGCCTTTATGTAACAGAAATCATTTCACATTCTTCCACTACTGGAAGCCCGCACTCTTCTGCGAATGCGGGAATTCAATACCATAACAAGCATTGCTTTACAATCCGGTTGCCCAACGCCTGATCTGTCATCGAGTCATCATGCGGCTTTGCCTCTGCGAGGTCAGATTCACTAATTCCCCCTGGGAGAGCAGAGATTTTTTCTTGACAAGGGTTTGGGCCTTTTGCTATCTGCACTAGGCATAGTGATTGATCCATGTAAAGAATCTTACAGACAGACTCTGTCGAATTATTCCCTTTTGATTGCACGACTGATGAATCAGTTGGGAGTTGAAACGAATGCTCCTCTACCACGTTTGTGTTCTTTTTAACAACCTCACCAATGTACGATGTTCACGTAAAAAAAGATATATGATTTATTCCGTTAATCCTTTAACCTTGGCTTTTATTCTTTTGGGTAAAAACGTTAGAGATGCATCTATCTATCTCCCGACGATTGCCTAATGCAAAACGCGTTCAGGCATCAAAATCACGAAGTGGGGGTTAACCTTTCACCGAGAGAAGGAGGATGAAAATGAGGAAAAAGTTTAAGTTTCTTGCGGTGTGTTTGGGGTTAATGTGTTTCACGGTTTTTGTGCTTTCCGGTCATCTGACATCAGTTGCCCAGGCCGAGAAAAAACCCTTAAAAATAGGCTTTAGCATGGGGTTGTCCGGAGGTCTGGCAGCGGCCGGGAAGGCCGCCTTGCTGTCCCTGAAAATCTGTGCTGAAGACTTTAACAAAAAAGGGGGAGTGCTTGGAAGACCTGTTGAGTTGGTCTATTACGATGACCACTCCAAGCCTGCCGACGTCCCTGCCATCTACACCAAGCTCATCTCGGTCGACAAGGTCGATTTTGTCATCGGCCCCTATGGGACAGCGCTCATTGCACCGGCCATGCCCATCGTGATGCAGAACAAAATGGCCTTTATTACCCTGTTCGGGCTTGCGATCAATGAAAAGTTTAACTATCCCTACTATTTCCAGATCATGGCCGCCGGGCCGGAGCCTTACATCGGCTGGTCCGATGGTTTTTTTGATGTCGCCGCAGAGCAGACACCAAAACCCAAAACCGTGGCGCTCCTGGCCGTGGACAATGAATATGGGGGCAACGGCCAGATTGGTGCAAGAAAAAATGCCGAAAAACACGGTTTTAAAGTGGTCTATGAAAAGAGGTATCCGCCCGGCACCGTGGATTTTACACCCATCATGAGGGCCATCAAGGCAAAAAAACCGGACATCGTATGGATCTCGTCCTATCCTCCGGGTACTGTCGGAACCCTTAAGGCCGCCAAGGAAATAAATCTTTCACCGAAAATGATCGGCGGAGGCCTGGTGGGGTCCCAGTTCACTTCGATCCAAAAGAATTTCGGACCGGCTATGAACGGAATCGTCTTTTACACCTTCTGGGCGCCTTCACCCACCTTGAAGTTCCCGGGTGTGGAGGCGTTCCTTGCAAAGTATCAGAAGGAGGCAAAAAAGCAGGGCCTGGATCCCCTCGGCTTTTATCTGCCGCCTCCGGCATACGCCTACCTGCAGGTTCTGCTGCAGTCCATCGAGGCCACAAAGAGCACAGATCAAAAGACCGTGGGCGAGTATATGAGAAAGGCCTGGTTTGAGACGGTGCTCGGGAAAATCAGGTTTGCGCCCAATGGTGAATGGTGGCAATCAAGGGTGCTGCAGGTCCAACTCAATGGTATCAAAGGCCATAATGTGAGCGAGTTCGCTGATCCGGCAAACTGGACTGTCCTTGCTCCCAAAAAATGGGCGAATGGAAAGTTTGTCTACCCGTTTCCCGGTTGGAAGTAATCAATATCTTTTTAATGTAATCGGTGCTAGGGCCTCTGTGTAACCCAAAGGGGGCCCTTGCACCTTGGGCAAAAGGAAAGCATATGCTTGAGTTAATCATAAACGCTATTGTGGCAGGGATTCTGCTGGGCGGTTTTTATGCGGCCATCACCTTGGGCCTCTCCGTCTCCTTCGGCATGCTGGATGTCGTCAACATTGCCCATCCAGGATTCATCATACTGGGGGGATACGGGGTGTATTTGCTCAACGAGTTTTTGGGGCTGGATCCGATATTGGCCGGGGTGGTTTTTGCCCCTCTCTTTTTCTTGATTGGGATTGGCGTCTATCTGGCATATTACTATTCCTTTGAGAAAAGGGGGGCGGAATCCCTGAGGGGGCTGGTCTTTTTTTTCGGAATTCTTTTTCTCATTGAAGTCGGCCTGCTCTTGACCTTTGGGGTCGATTATCGGCTGGCCCGGGCCTCCTGGATCGGAGGCTCCCTAAATATCGGTTTCTTGGGGATATCCACGCGATTGGCTGTTCCCTTTCTTGTCGGAGTAATTATGACCGTGTTGCTTTACCTTTTCTTTTCTAAAACCTTTTTGGGCATGATCACCAGGGGGGTCGCCCAGAATAGCACTGCCGTAAGGTTGATGGGCGCCAACCCCGTCCGCATTAAGACGATTGCATTCGGCCTATCCATTGCCACAGCAAGCATAGCGGGGGCACTGATGATCAGTATAGGCCCTGTGGAGCCGGGCCTGGGGAGGGAATTCATAGGCAGGGTGTTCGCCGTAACGGTTTTGGCGGGCATGGGAAGCATCAGCGGGACCCTGATTGCTGCGTTACTCCTTGGGGTCGCCGAGGGCGTGACTGCGACACTTGGCGGGCCCGCATGGGGCATGGCCGTCTCCTTCGGCATT
>JAFDIX010000991.1 GCA_019307805.1 Deltaproteobacteria bacterium
TGCGGCAAAAGGAAAAAGAGATTCAGGAACTGCATATATATAAGTATTATATACAGGAAGGGCTACTGCTACATCTATATATGTTAAATTGTCTGTCATTGAGTCATTAGCTTTTTGAAGTTCAGTTGTTTTCGGCAAACACATCCGAATTGGGTTCTTTCAATTTGTCGGGAAAACAGATTAAGATTTTTACTGAAAACGCTTTTTCCTTGACACATAAGCCGCCTTTTTTTACCTTATAACAAATATATTTCCTGTTAATACTAATGCTCAAAAAAAGTCACGCTGATGGCTAAGTAGAAAATTCCATATACAAGGGAGGTTTATATGCATAAAATCGTAAAACAATCCATGGCTTTCTTTCTGATTGCGGCCCTTTTATTTGTTCCATTCGGCTCTTCTGCCACAGCGAGCGTTGATTTTGAAAAAGAAGATCCGACTGGGGGTGCCATGTTCGCTGATTTTATTTTGGTCAGACCTGTTGGAATAGTTGCGCTGGTTGCCGGCTCAGTCCTGTTTGTTATATCTAAAATTTACCTTTACACGACCCCTGGGAGAATTTTAGCGTTTTTATTAGACCTTTGAAAAATAGTAATCTTCGAAGTCTATGCTTATCCGCCTGCCATGTCTGTCAAAGCGAAGCGTAGATTTCGCAAATCGGAACCTAATGAAAACTAATGCCTATTTCATCGGGGTTAAATTTTTTTAAAAAACCGGGGTCCGAATTCAAAGAAGGGGATCAAGCACTTAAGACGTCTTAGTGACGGATGAGCCTGCCATCTCGCCGTTGGCGGAAGATAGATAAGCGCAGACACCGAAAAGTGCAGTTTTTTAAAGGTTTCGGATCTTCGACATAACCTCGAATCCAACTGCAAGCGGAAAACGTTTTTAAGCTGGCTCATTAATAATGAAAATCAAACTAAATCTTTCCCGGCATTGTATTAAGACGGAAATCAAAAGACTATATAATCAGTCTGTTTTAAAATATTTTAAAGCAAACGAAAAGGATCGTATTGAAAAACAGATAGAAATCCTGCAGCACGCCCTGCAAACCCTTGATTTCGGTAAGTTAAGGAGCACCTATCCCGAACTTGCCGGTCATTACGACGATCATGTAGAGCTTTCCCTCAACAATCAAAATCAAATCATTATTCTCATCAATGGAAAAGAAATCTGAAAGGAATTCTTATCATTTTCATTTATATATAGAATACATGGTGGTCGAACTAAATGGATCTTGAAAATTCTGAAAATAAGAAAATTAATTATGCTGTTCTTGAAGGAGTAGAGATCATGTGCCGCGTATTTTGGGGACCGGATTTAGAGTCATGCCGCCACATGATAGAAGGGAATTTTTTTCAATCTTTTGAAATTACACTTACAATACCGGAAGCGAAGCCATCTGTCATCCTTGATAATATCAATTCAATTATCAATCGGTTTGATACTCCCCAATCTCTTTTTCATCACTTAAATGAGTGTTATGTGCGACTTTTTGTCAACAACAAGGAGGGTATCACAACACCCCTTTACCAGTCATGTTATGAATTTGAAAATGCTCCAATGATGGGTGAATCAGCTATAAAAATGAATAAACGTTTTAAATCCAAGGGTCTTTCCATGGAAAATCGCGTTCATGAACCTCCTGATCACCTTGCGATTGAGTTGGAATATTTATTTTTTCTTTTGCAGGATAGCAGTGTTGGCCTGAATGATAATCCGGATAAATTTGTTTCCAATGAGGCTGTATCGTTTGCCGCAGAAACTATGCTGCCCTGGGTAACCGTTTTTAATCAGCGTCTTAAACCTGTTATTGACGATTGCAGGTTTTATTCTCTTGCGAGTGGGATTCTTGTCCTGCTTCTTTCACTGATCTCTGACAAATAACGACCCGATAAAGATCCGGGGAAGCCCCTTTTCATAAAGAACGGGGCTTCCCATTGATAGAGTTGATGCTTATTTGGGTTTTGTTATCTTATAAGTACCGTCTTTATTGTATTTGCACTCTGCATCAAGATAATAAACCTTTTTAAGATCCGGTCTTAAATCCTGGAGCATGTAATACGATCGGTGGGGATGTTCACCGCAGATTTAAAATGACCTGCTGCATATTCATCCTTGTCCCTGACATCAATGAGCTGAATGCTGTCTGGGTTCTGACCAAGGATTTTTTCAAAGGCCGCAATATCAATTAACCCGTCTTGGCCGCTGGGTGTTATTGCAGCCGCAGCAGAGCTTGTGCCTACGGCCTTTTGCCATGCCTTAATTCCGGCAGCATATACAACTACATTTTTATAACCGTTCTGAACCGCCATCCTGGCGGATAAATGACTCATCTTTCATGTGTACCCGCCACAATAAAAAATCAGGGGAATATTCTTATCTGTTGGCAGTATTCCCTTGAGTTGGTCGAACTTTTTGTCCGGGATACTTATGGCGCCGGGGAGATGGCCTTTAACATAGGCCGGCCGGGTCGGTCTGGAGTCCACAATGACTACCGGCTCTAATGAATCGATCACTTTTTTTACGTAAGATGTTTCAACCACATAATAATTTCCGGTTTTTTTCCAGGCAGGAAAGCCGCCGCCAAAAAGTTTTACATTTGTATATCCGAGTTTTTCCGCCTTCCAGGCGGATTTATGACTCATCTTTCATGTAGGACCCTGACAAAAAAAGATAAGAAGGGTCTTTTTATCTTTTGGCAGCTTATCAGTCATTTTGGCAAACTTGCTGTCTGGAATACTGATCGCCGTGGGAATAGAGCCCTTATCAAATTTTCCCTTTTTTGGGCTGGAATCAATGAGCATAACA
>JAFDIX010000274.1 GCA_019307805.1 Deltaproteobacteria bacterium
ATCTAGAATTGGAAGGTTTTTAAACGCCTGAAGAGTCAAGTATCGTAAATGAAACCTTTACTCCGAGCCCCAAAGAATTTAAGATATCTGTAACTCGTTGATATTTGGTGTATTGAGAAAGAAACCTGTAGCCGGAATTCCGTCAAATTTTGGGCTGATTCCATTGGATATCACAGGTTTCTTCTGAACTGAGATACTCTCAATATATCAAAGGTAGGCAGAGAAAAAGACCGACCACAACATATGGGGTTTGCCATAATTTCTAAAAATCAATAATACCTTTCTTGGGGTTCGCTAACCAATAGGCATGAACCATAGCGTACTATGGCAAGTATGTTACAGTTGACTGGCACTGAAATTGACTGAAGACTGTTGGCAACAGTGCGTGCAGTATTCTGGTGCCAATCTCTACTGGCGGTTGCATCCACTCGCCGGTTTAGGATATTCTTATACAACACTCGAACGAGCCTCTTGTTGTCGCTGACCTGGACCTCAGGCTGTTTGGAATGCCTTTGAATTCATTATCAGGAGAGAATCTGTCATGTGGAAACCTTCCGTATGCACAAAAGACTGCCCGGATACCTGCGGACTTCTGGCCAAAGTGGAGCACGGCCGGATAACCAAGGTGAAGGGCGATCCGGATCATCCTTTCACCAGGGGTTTCATCTGCAAAAAAGCCGGTTATTTCCCTCAGCATGTGCATAATGAAGAGCGGATTCTCACTCCTTTAATACGCAGCGGGCCCAAGGGGACGGGCCGGTTTGAGCCCATCACTTGGGATGAGGCACTGGACCAGGTGGTGGCCGAGATCAAAGAGGTCTCTGCTGATTACGGTCCGGAGGCCATCCTGCCCTATCTCTATGCCGGGCACATGGGCCTGATCCACCGCAACGCGGGCCAGGCCTTTTTCCACAAGCTTGGGGCCAGCCGACTTTTAGCAACCATATGTGGGCCTGCGGCCACCGCCGGGCATGAGGCCACTCTGGGCTCCGGGCCCAGTACGGATCTTGAATCCGTGGTGGATTCGAATTTCATCATCATCTGGGGTAACAACAGCCTCACCACCAATGTGCATGCCTGGCCCTTTTATAGAAAGGCCCGGAAAAAAGGAGCCCAGCTGGTGGTGATAGACCCTTACCGCACCCGTACCGCCAAGGAAGCGGACATGCACCTCATGCCCATGCCAGGAACCGACGCTGCCCTAGCCCTGGGCATGATGCAGGTGTTGATCAGTGAGGACCTCATCGACCGCAATTACCTCGCCAACCACACGGTGGGCTTTGATGAGCTGGCCCGGCGGACTGCCGAATATCCGCCGGAAAAGGCTTCAACGATCTGCGGCGTCCCGGCCAATGATATCCGGGGCCTGGCCGTGGCCTATGGCAAGGCCCGGGCGCCTTTCATCCGCACCGGCTGGGGTCCGGCCCGACAGCTACGCGGGGCCATGGCCATGCGCACCATTGCCTGTCTGCCCGCCCTGGTGGGGGCATTTAAAAAGCCCGGCGCGGGCATCACCCGCTCTGTGGGGGGCGGTCCCGCGAACCTCACCCGCTTGACCCGGCCGGATCTTTGCCCCAAGGGCACCCGGGTGGTAAACATGGTGGAGCTGGGAGACGCCCTCACCAGGCTGGAGGCCCCGCCCATAAAGCTGCTCTACAACTTCATGAGCAATCCGGCCGCAGTCGCTCCCCAATCGGCCCTGGTGCACGAGGGGCTAAAGCGGGATGACCTGTTTTTGGTGGTGCATGAACTCTTTATGACCGATACCGCTTTATTTGCAGACATCATCCTTCCCGGGGCCAGTTTCTTTGAGATGACCGACATATACAGGGCTTATGGCCACAACTATCTGCGCCTGGCCCGGCCTGTTATACCCCCGGTGGGCCAAAGCCGGACCAACCTGGCCATCTTCCAGGGATTGGCCGGGCGCATGGGCTTTGAGGAAGAGGTCTTCAGCCTGGGTGAGGAAGAGTTGATCAAGGGCTTTTTGCGGGAAGAACACCCCAGTCTGAAGGGGTTTGATCATGAAGCCTTTTGGCAGGAAAAGGCGGTGCGCCTGAATATTCCGGCCAACCCCTATGCTGACGGCTTCAACACCCCTTCGGGCAAAGTGGAACTCTTTTCCCAAACCTGGCAAAACCGGGGCCTGGACCCCCTGCCCTGCGGCCAAGCCTGGCGGGACCCGGAAGGCGGAGACAAATACAAGCTGGAACTGATAACCCCGCCTCATCACCTGTTCCTCAACTCAGCCTTTAATGAGATCTCCGAGATCAGGGAACTGGCCGGACGGGCCAAGGTGCTGATCAACCCCCAAAACGCCCATGAACGAGACATCGGCCAGGGCGACCTGGTGCGGGTATTCAATGACCGGGGTGAGTGCAGCCTGTATGCGGAAGTAACCTCGGACACCCAGCCTGGCCTGCTGGTGGCCGAAGGTCTTCACTGGCCCAGGCTCGCGCCCGGGGGCAAGGGGGCCAACCAACTCACCAGCCAGCGGCTCACCGACCAGGGTGAGACCTGCGCCTTCCACTGCAGCCTGGTGGATGTGGAACCAGAATAGGTCATTTTATGGTATCATGGCCGTTGCGCCGAGCCTTTCTCCCCACTGGAAAGGTGTGTTAAATAAAAGGTGGATTGAGTCCCCCTGCTGCCTTAGCAATACTAGACGAATTTTCCTGACCGAGACTGTGGACTCCGACCATTAGTCCTCTGCTCGAAGCGGTCATCTAAAAGTGCATAATACGGCTATCATTGTTAAGTCAGATTTATCAATCAGAATCGAGGACTGACATTACAATTCCACATTTTTTCTTTTGGCGGCGTATACAAGATATTGTGGTTATAGAATCTGACACAAAACCGGTGATTACTCCAACATATATTCAGGAATTTTTGACCTTCAAAACCTGTGATATCTAAACTCACTATTCGAAAGGCTACGGCTGAATTTGCCGGTACTTGAATCCCAACATTTTTTTCAGTATTCATATAGTAACCATTCATAAATCCCATGCCCCAAAATTGAAGTATTCGATAAGCAACCGTTGGCCTCAGCAGAGTATTGAATTGATCTAGAATTGGAAGGTTTTGAAACGCCTGAAGAGTCAAGTATCGCAAATGAAACCTTTACTCTGAGCCCCAAAGGATCTAAGATATCTGTAGTTTAGCGATTTTGCATATATTCTCAATATATCACCAGTTCAGTGATATTTGGTTTTTGGGCAAACTATCGTAATCTTAACAAACTAATATTTTGTGTCTCACTGCCATCAAATAGCAAATTTCAAAAACACGTTTCATTTAGAAATCTGGACAAAAAAGAACCTTACTGAGAAGACCATTCTGGATTTTCAAAAAAATGGGAGATTGAAAATGAGGATTTTGAAACATGTTGTGTGGCTAATAGCAACTGCCTTTATTATTAATGGTTGTGCAACATATTGCAGGAACGAAACAGAATGTAACTTAGCAAGAACAGAAGCAAATCCAGTGTGGGATGCAGAAAAACTTGATGAAGCATTCCAGTTCGCATGCGAACTTGGTTCTACGAGCCTAATTGTGGCTACAAATGGTGAAGTCGTCAGATCTATGGGAGAACTTGATAAGCCACTTTTTTTGCATTCAGTACGAAAAGCCGTGTTAAGCGCAATTGTCGGTCAACATGTCGGCACAGGCCCGAATCAAATCAACCTTGAGAGTACTTTAGCGGAGCTTAAAATCAATGATAAACCAATTCCTTTAACACCATTACAGCAACAGACAAAAGTCTTACATCTTATCAAGAGTATATCTGGAATCAATCACCCTGCAGCAGGTGAGGCTGGTTTAATGGAAAAAGAAAAAGACAAACGTTTGGGGCACAAACCAAATCCTCCAGGTACTGTTTGGGCCTACAATAACTGGGACTATAATGCTCTAACAACTATTTTTCAAAAAGAAACTGGTCTGACAATTTATGAGGCGTTTAACAAAGGGATTGCTGAACCTCTTGAAATGCAGGACTTCAATGAAAAATATGTTTATTATGAATATGAAAAAGAGCTTTCCATGCATCTAAGAGCGGGTTTCAAGATGTCTACACGTGACCTTGTCAAATTTGGGCAGCTGTATTTGAATAAAGGAAAATGGAACGGCAAACAAATTATTCCCGAAGAATGGATTAATCGAATTACAGATGATTACACTATCACTGGAGAAAAACTGTTGCGCAGCGGTCACGGCTATTTATGGTGGGTGCCAGTAGATAATAAATCACGTGAAATGGGGATTCCTGAAGGCACCTATTTTGCATCAGGCTTTGGCAATCAAAGAATTGTAGTAATTCCTAACTGGGATACAGTTATTGTCCATCAAGTTAATGCTATTGATTGCCTTGTATCGGTGATAAAGAAGCATGAAACTACCCTTAAAGGAGCAATCAGGTATCTCTACATGTGCAAATTTCCTCTGTTCTCTTTGAGGGAAGATTGTCAGGAATGTGGGACGGTCGGTAATTTTATGGGCTCTGGATTTGCCAAGATATTCTCGAGAATTATTGATGCTCGAATACCAAAAAATCAGAAATAGTATCCAAAGCCAATCCTTTGAAAGACAAAAATATAGTAGATAGGTGACATAAAATTATTGAAAATATATCAAAAAATTGAACTATTGTACCGGCAGTTAGAAATGGCATTTTCAAGGTTCTTAATTTTTTCGCACAGCTTTTTTTAGAATTAAAAATGATGTGATATCTCCAACGTATTACACATTTCCCCAAAGTTGTGTTATCTGCTATTAAATCTCAATAGTTGACAGGCTTAAAAACCGTGTGATATTCAAATGTTATATGAAACTATTCTAAATTCCAGATAATGGCAATAGCACCAGTCTGGAATAGAACAAATTTTGATGCTGAATCATATGATATCACAACTTTTACCTAAGTTTGTTTATTCTCAATCTATCTGCATACAGCTGATTTTTGGACTCTTTTGAAGGTAACTCAAAATTTTGCTATTAAATACTTCGGAT
>JAFDIX010000275.1 GCA_019307805.1 Deltaproteobacteria bacterium
GCGTGGAGTGCATGGGTCAAGGGGAAAATTGACCAGGGAGATTTCAGGAACCGTGTACTGAAAATGGAAGCCGTAGGTGAAAAAGAATATGTTCTTGAAGAAATGGAAGAACATCTGACTTAGAGAAAAAGGAGGGATATGCCATGGCTGATTATCCACCGGAAATTCCACCCATGAAGGCCGAGATAGTGGATGTCAAGGGGGAGTGCAGCGCCGGTCATAAAAAGGGAGACACACTCACCATCGGCTGTTATGACAGTGGCGGCCTGTGCGGGTTTTTCTACCATGACATATTCCCAAGCCTCAATGTCATGCAATTCGGGGGCAAGTATCCCTGGTCTTCCGGGGAAAAACTCGTCCTGGAGTGCCCGGACAGGGAAAACGCCGTGACCATCAAGATTACCCGGGAGTAGAACCACACGGCACCTCGGGTCTAAAGAAGCGCACAACACTCAGCAGCCGGCTTTCGTAGGGTAAATAAGCGGGCAATATTTGCTAAAACGGGGTCACTGCATTAGTTTTCTTTTAGATTTCAGTGAGACAGTCGTTTTTCAGAAGACTGAAGGCTGACTGCTGTGAGCGTCACGCGCCCCACCCACAAACCATACCCATCATCATGCAGCGTTCCTGCCCAATCCAACCGGAGGGATTCCATCATGACCCGAATAAGGTTCTTTCGCATAAAGAATGCCATGATACTTGCCAATGGGATCGCCAACGGGATTGGTGTCTCCGTTGTCCTATTTCTGACACACAGCCCTGGTTCTATCCAGGTGCCGGAAATTGCGGAACTGGGAAACAAGATAAGTTCCTTTTTCATCCCCTGTTCTTTTCTGGTGCCCATGCTCCTCACCATTCTCTATGAACTTCCCATTCGAAAGTACCTACATAGGAAAAGGCATGAAGACGACATCTTCAAGGAAGTACCCACGGAGGTGCAGCGAAAGCTCCTCAATGAGCCATTCTTCCTGATCGCAATGGATATGGGTGTCTGGCTCATAGCTGCGCTGCTCTATTCTATTGCCTTCCAGGCTGCTGGCGCAAACTGGCCGGTGATACAACAAACCTTTGTCATATGTTTTTTCACGGGCCTGATTACCACAACAGTGGCTTTCTTTGTGTTTGAATTCGTGTTGCAAAGGAGGGTTGTCCCCTATTTTTTCCCTGACGGAGGCCTCTATAGCATACCGAAAACATTCCGTATTCGAATCCGCACCAGACTCATCGCCCTTCTCTTTGCCTGTAATCTCATCCCTTTCTTCGCTATCATCATGACAGGATTTGCATCCGTGTCTCCAGCCCTTGGGAGCCAGGCCCAGGCCCTTGAACAAATGCGCACAGACATCTTTGCCAGTTCCGTCATTTTCATGGGTGTCGGGATCTGGCTCACATTCCTTGTAAGCAGCAATCTGACAAAGCCCCTGCAGGAGATCATTCATGTATTGCAGGGTGTGCGGCACGGTCAATTCGACAGGAAGGTTCAGGTGACATCCAATGATGAAATCGGGTATGCAGGGGACGTGATCAACGAAATGAACGAGGGATTGAAGGAGCGGGATTTCATCAAGGAGACCTTTGGCAAATACGTGGCCCAGGAGGTGAGGGATGAGGTCCTGTCCGGCAGGATTCCCCTGGACGGGGAGACAAAGGACGTCACCGTGCTTTTTGCGGATCTTCGAGACTTTACCCCCATGACCGAATCCAACGAGCCCAAGCTCGTGGTCAAGATGATGAACCACTACTTCAAGGAGATGGCAGAGGCCATACAGCAAGAAGGCGGACTTGTCCTTCAGTTTCTCGGAGACGAAATTTATGCGGTGTTTGGCGCCCCAGTGTCACGCCCGGACCATCCGGCCCGAGCCTTCCGGGCAGGCCTCGAAATGGGGAGACGGCTGCAGGTTTTGAACAGACACTTCACGGAACAAGAATGGCCGACCCTTCGCCATGGCATCGGAATCCATACGGGCGAGGCCCTTGCAGCCAATATTGGAAGTCCGGACAGGCTCTCCTACCTGCTGGTGGGAGATACGGTAAATCTGGCATCACGTCTGCAGGGGTTGACCAAGGAGTTTGGTGCGGAGATGATCCTCAGCAAAGCAACCCTGGCGCGCCTGGAGGACCAAACGGCATTCAGAAAACTCGCAGATACAAGGGTGAAGGGCAGGAGCGAGCCGGTGGAGATATACACCGTCGAAGGCGCGCGGCGCACGGCATAAGGCGCAAGGCGTAAGGCACCCCAGTTAAATAGGTGCCTTCGGCGCATTTCACGGGGCAGGCAGGGCGCACGGGTAGAAGAGAAAAGCCCATTCAAAAAAGGAGACAATGGAAAACAGGAAAGATTCAAGCAAGAAAAGATCAGGAAGGGATGTGTTCGCGGATTTTTTTGAACCCCGTTGTATTGGCATTATTGGTTCATTCAGAGAAGGGTTCTTTGGTGGATATACCGTGGTCAAATCCCTGTTAAATGCGGGGTATAAAGGGGAAATATATCCTGTGAATCCGGGATATGAGGCCGTCCTGGGCTTAAAAGCCTATCCCTCCATCAAGGATCTTCCCGGGAGACCGGATGTTGTTCTCATCATGATCAATGCAAGATCTGTGGGCCATGTGCTTCAAGAGTGCGGGTCAAGAGGGGTTCGTGCCGCAATCGTGGTAGCGGACGGATTTGCAGAAAGGAACCAGGATGGGGTCCGCCTGCAGAAGGAGATTGTAGCCAGAGCCGGCAAAAATGGCATGCGGATTGTCGGGCCCAACACTGCCGGCATCGTCAATACAGAAAACGGTTTCAACCCATGCCCCTACGATGCAGGATACTACCGACTGAAAAGGGGAGGGGTGGCCATCTGTTCCCAGACGGGCATGATTAACCCCCAGGCGGTTCCTTTCCCGGATCTTCACCTGGGCATAAGCAAGATCTGTGATCTGGGAAACAAGTGTGATGTGGATGAATGCGATATTCTGGAATACCTGGAATCGGATGCAGCCACAAAAGTCATCAGTCTGTACCTGGAAGGCATAAAGGACGGGCAGAGGTTTTTAAAGACAGCCAGGCGGGTAGCACGAAAAAAACCCATCCTGGTTCACAAGCCGGGCAAGACCCGGGCAGGAGCGCGGGCCTCGTCCTCACACACCGGCTCACTGGCCCTGGATGACAGGCTTTTTGACGGGCTCTCAAGGCAGGCAGGGGTATTTCGGCTTGATAGATTCCACGAACTCTTTGAGGTGCCCAAGATTTTTTCCAGCCAGCCCCCGGCCCGGGGGAACCGTCTGGGTATTATTACCTTTACCGGCGCTGTGGGGGTTATTGCCCTTGATGAGGGAGCCAAATACGGATTGACCCTCGCCCGTTTGAGCCCAAAAACACAGGCCTTGCTGGACAATATATTTCCCGGGACAGGTAAGGTCCCGGTTGATCTGGGTCCCGTGATGGCGGCTGTCAAGGATTTCTTCCCATTGTATCCCAAGGTCCTTGGGGCGGTTATGGCTGATGAAAATGTCCATGCCCTTTTCAATATCCTTTGGATCGGGGTGGGTGCTGAAAATGCAGGTTATTTTCTGGAGGCCTATAAAGCACTCAAGGGCAAAAGGGAAAAGCCGATCGCAACATGGGTATACGGTCCTGAGAAGAGCAGCACCCGGGCACTGGAAAGAGACCTGGAAGATCTCGGATTCCCGGTGTTCTCGGAACCGGAAACATGTATCAAGGCACTGGGTCTCTCCGTCCAATATGCCTCAGACTGAAGATGCCCCACGCGGTGCGGTGCTGGAGGATTCTTCAGTTCGTTTTTTCCGGGCAGCATGGGAATACAGCGAGAAGGCTTCCGCCAATTTGGACCTTGACACAAATTGCCTGAGTTCTTATGATTTTAGGTGCTTGGATAATTTTTTTATAATAATTATAAATGTTTACCAATGGAATGGGAAAATACCACAGGTCTCTGTAAAGCCCTTAAGCGCCACATCCCCTGGATGCTCGGGGTGTTGTGCTTCTTCTATGGCACAGCGGTCTATGGGGTTTCCCAGTATGGGGCAAAATCCAAGTTGGACGAGGCCCGGGAGAATCTGCGCGTCAGCGAGGCCACGGAGACGCGTATTTCTCTGCAATTAGAGCGCCTTGAACGGTCCGGAAATGTTTCTCCTGAAGTGATCAAGGACTATGAGACCTATTTGGACAGGGTCCACAGGATGGTTATTGAAAACCGTAAGATCCTTCAAGAGATGGAAGCTGCCCTTGGGAGATATAAGCCCCGGGAAAAAGTCACAGGGGCTCCGGATACCCTGGAGAGAGGCAATATCCCGGATCAGAAACTACCTGAAGCAGAAGTGCGGGATGAGGTCACTGCCCTGGATGGTGAATTTTATGCGTCCCTTGCGGCCTTTGACGAAATGCTGCTGAAGGAACTGGACGAGATCCGTGCAAAATCAGCCAATAGGATGCAGGATCTGGCCCAGGAGGCGGCGGCGGCGGCCCAACGTGTCCGTCAAAAAGGTGTTGAGGTAGATACCTCATATCAGGGAAAAACCGAAAAAACCGAGAGCGGGCAAAGGGAATCTGAAAAGAAGAAAGCAGAAAAATCCGAGGGCGAACAGCCGGAATCTGAAAAAGAAAAAACGAAAACCCAGGGAGAGCATTCCACGGATCAAGTCGCAGGCCGGGATAGGGAATACGACAGGGACCCGGGTGACGGCAAGAGCGGGACCTATTCACGAAAAGAGAGGCCCGCTTCACACGATGATGATATTGTGGCGCGACAGATACGTGAGGCGGCGGAAAATGAGACCGATCCGGAGCTCAAGGAGAGGCTCTGGAAAGAATACGAGAACTACAAGAGAGGAAAGAGCCAATAGGATAGAGTTATGACACGAAGACCCTTATATATTATTACCCTGCTTTTCATACTTTTTGCACTGAATGCCTGTGCCACATACGGCGCCCATGAGGTGGGCCCCACAGCCATTCACCAGGCCAAGGAGCAGATACCTGAAGAGGCCCTGATGGATGTGGGGATCGAA
>JAFDIX010000276.1 GCA_019307805.1 Deltaproteobacteria bacterium
CCCCGGCAGGCCTCCTCATCGGCCAGGACCGATATGATGGGCTCCACCTCCACGGATCCTTTGGAGAGGGGGATGGATGCCCGGGATGCCGCGCCCAGGCCCTGGGCCACCACTTCTCTGATATTGGCCGGAAATCGGGCGCTTCCACAGAGGTAGATACCGTCGGTGGCAAAATCCAGGGGCTTCAGTTTGACGTGTCCCTCCAGGAAGAAACCGTTTTCATCCACCGGAACCCGAAGAAGCCGGGATGTGACGGCCACATCTTCATGGGCAACCAGTGGGGTGGAGAGGACCACCAGGTCTGCGGACAGATCTATTTCCCGGCCCAGCAGGGCATGGTACACCCGCACCTGGTCCGTCTCCACCTGGGGCGGGTTTTCCGGGTCATAATTGATATAGCGAATTCCCTTTGCCTTGGAATCCCGAAACATTTCCTCGTTTTCCACCCCATACATCTGCATATCCCGGTAGAGGATGGAGACCCTTGCCTCGGGATTACTTTCCCTTATCAGCATGCCGTTCTTGACCGCGGTTTGGCAGCAGATTCGTGAGCAGTAGGGTCTTTCTTCGTTCCGGCTTCCCACGCACTGGATCATGACCACGTTTTTAATTGCAGGATCCAGTCCCTTCTTGAGCATTTCTTCAAGGTCAAGCTGGGTGATGACGCGTTTCCCGTCATAGCCGTAAAGGCCCTCCGGGACAAAACTGCGACCCCCGGTCCCCACGATGATGACACCAAAATTGATATTCTTGGCACCCGTCTCGGTCTCCACATCCACCTGGTACTTACCGATAAAGCCCTGGACACTGGTGATACGGGCCTTGGTAAAGAGGGTGATATTAGGATGGTTCGATATTGCCTTGATCTTTTCCTCTGCCAGGGGCAAGGCATCCTGCATGGTGGGACCCAGCTTGTGCACCCGGTTCAGGAGGCCCCCAAGGCGTTCCTCCTTCTCCACCAGGACGACCTCAAAGCCGCGGTTTCCAAGGGCAAGGGCGGCCGTCATTCCGGCCATGCCGCCGCCTATGACCAGGGCCCGGGCCTGGACCTCGGAGATGATGGCCTGCTGGGGCGTCAACAGGGCGGCCTTGGCCACGCCCATGCGAATGAGATCCTTGGCCTTGGTAGTGGCGCTATCCTGTTCCTGCATGTGGACCCAGGAACACTGGTCCCGAATATTGACCATCTCAAAGAGGTAGGGGTTCAGTCCCGCCTCGGAGCAGGAGCTTCGAAAAAGGGGTTCGTGGGTCCTGGGGGTGCATGATGCGACCACCACGCGGTTGAGATTCTGCTTTTCGATTCCCGCCTTGATCTCGTTGATACCGCTCTCTGAGCAGGTATAGAGGTTCCTCTGTACATAGGTGACCCGGGGCAGGGTTTCTGCAAAATCGGCCAGGGCCTCCATGTCCAGGTATCCGGCAATGTTGGAACCGCAATGGCATATGAAAACCCCGATTCTGATATCATCATTCTTTTCAGGCAACGGCTTTCTCCTTGTTGGACGGCAATACAAAGACCACTTCTGCGGCCCGCTGTGCGGCGCTGGAGGCCTGGGCTACGGATTCCGGTACGTCCATGGGCGCCCCGGCACAGCCGCACACGAAGATGCCCGGAACGGTCGTATCCACCGGTGCGGTGGGAGTGGTTTTGATGAAGTCATAGGCATCCAGTTCCACACCCAGGATGGCGGCCAGGGCCTTGACACCCCTGGTGGGGGCACATGCCGTGGCCAGGATCACCATATCGAATTCCTGGTCCTTGACCTTCCGCTCATGGGTGTCTTCATAGGTCACCACGGGATTGTGGTTTTCCCCTTCCGTGATTTCCGCAACGCGACCACGGACATAGGTGATGTTCGAATGGTTGCCTCCCCGTATCTTGTATTCCTCAAACCCTTTGCCGACGGCACGAATATCCATTCCGAAAATAGCAGAGGTGGTCTCGGGCCCATGCTCATGGGCGATGATGGCCTCTTTGATAGAGTGCATGCAGCAATAGCCTGAGCAGAAGGGATAGAACCGGAAGTCCCGTGATCCGACACACTGGATAAAGGCAAGTCGCTTGGCCACCTTGAAGGTCTCGGCCTTTTTCTTGAGGGCCTCCAGGGGTTCCATGATTTTTTGATGGGCCTCAAACTTATCGGCCCATTTTTTTCGGTCCTCGTCGCCATCGAAATCTCCGGCCTGGTATTTTTCATAGAAGGCGGGAGACGTTTCTTCATGTTTTTCTTCAAATTTGTTGATGACCCGCTGGGATTTTTTGGCCTTCTTTTCAAGGCCCTCGATCTCCGCTTCTATTGCGCGATCCGAAGGCCGATCCAGGTGGCCTTCCGTAGGTCCGCTGGCGCTCAGGAGCCTTTCGAACTCAATGGCCGTCACCACGTTGGGGATTTCCCGATAACGGTATTCAGGAATGAGTGACGGGTCAAAGATGTCATAACCCCCGGCCATGACAATGGCCCCCACATCCAGTTCCAACATCCGGTCTTCCTGGTCAAAATTGATGGCGTCGGCCTCGCATGTCTTGGCACAGATTCCGCATTTTTTTCCCTTTAACTGACGGCAATACTCCGGGTCAATGGTGTGGGTAGAGGGAATTCCCTGGGCAAAGTAACTGTAGATGGCCCTTCGGGTTCCCAGACCCTCGTTAAAGGCGTCCGCCACGGCGGTGGGGCATTTCTCGGCGCAGGCGCCACAGCCCGTGCACTTATCCTCATCTACATAACGTGCCTTTCTGCGCACCGTGACCTTGAAATTCCCCGCCTCACCCTCGACCTCTTCCACCTGACTGTAGGCGAGAAGCGTAATGTTGGGATGCCGACCGACATCCAGCATCTTCGGCGAGAGTATTCAGATGGCGCAGTCGTTGGTGGGAAAGGTCTTGTCCAGCTGGGCCATCTTTCCGCCAATGCTGGGAAGTTTTTCCACCAAATGCACCTTGAGACCCATGTCGCCAAGGTCCAGGGCTGTCTGGATCCCGGCGATGCCTCCTCCAATAACAAGCACGTCTTGATTACTCACACCTAATCTCCTTCATTGACTGATCGTTAATAGTTATTCGTTAATGGTTATTGGAAATAACGAGCGACAAGTAACGAGTAACAAGTAACGAGTAACGAGTGACAAGTAACAAGTAACGAGTGACGAGTAACGAGTAATAACTCCTTTACAATACTATCTGTTCGGCCAGCAGATCATAGAGATCCTTGATTTCAATATCCAGATCAAAGGCGGACTTGGCACACCGGAAGTGGATCTGGCACTTGGGGCAGGCAGTCACAAGGGTCCCGGCCCCGGTGTTTCCGGCCTCGGTCAGCCGCTCCATCTGGATTTCCTTGGAACAACTGGAGCAATTCATCCATCCGCTGGTTCCACAACAGACCCCGTTTTCCCTGGAGCGGGGCATTTCCACCAGTTCCAGGCCGGGAAGGGCCTTGATGAGCTCCCGGGGTGCATCAAAGATTCCTGCCAGACGTCCCAGCCTGCAGGGGTCGTGGTAGGTGACCTTTCCCTGGGATTCCTGAAGCTGCAGGGTCCCGTCCTTGATTTTTTCGGACAGGAGGTCAAGGATGTGAACGGGTTCAAACCCGAGGTCCCCGAAGTGCCGGGGATACATGTTTTTAAAGGTGTGATATCCTTCGGGGCAGGTGAACACCACCTGCTTGGCCCCTGAGGATCGAATCACATCCAGGTTCCTCTGGGCCAAACGTTTGAACTTGTCTTCATCCCCGTTCCATAGGGCGTCATGCCCGCAGCACCTCTCCTCATTGCTCACCACCGGTTCCACACCACATGCATTGAGGATGCTGAGGACATTCCGGGCATTGTCTAAAGAGCCGGCATCGATATCCCGAAAGATCACATCAAAGTAGGGCCTGCACCCCACGAAGTAGAAGATGTCCCCACTCTCAGAGGTTTTGAGGTCACCGACCCAGGCGGTCCGGTCCTGTTGAATATCCTGTGTCTGTATGGACATGATGGTCTGAAGCATACCGTTGTGGGCGGGGGTGCCGTCGAAACCCCGGGTATGGGCCTCATCGCGCATCAGGCGGATGAATTCGGGGAAGTCGATATTTGCAGGACACCGGACACTACACTGCGCGCAGGTCAGGCAACTCCAGATGGTCTCATCAGATGGTTCTTCCAGTTCGTAAAGAGATCTTTCTATGATCTGTCTGGGTGAGAAATCCGGGAAGATCTTTGCCACGGGGCAGCTTCCGGTGCACACCCCGCAGTCAAGACAGTAGTAGGTCTTTGTTATGTCTACCAGTTCAGCGATTGCAGTCATGCCGTTGCCTCAGTTAGATTTTGTATGTCGTTTGTTGTTCACCCTGTGTCGAACCCATCAGATGCGGTCGGGCCGGTCATCAGGCCGCCTGAACCAGGGATGAGGGCCCGAGGTCCTGAATCTGCCGGGTAAAATCCCGGGCAACTTCCGCAAACCGGGTACCCTCTGCAGAGGATATCCATTCAAGTCTCAACCTTGCCGAATCTATGCCCAGGACCGCTATGAGTTCCTGGGTCATGTTGAACATTTTCTCCGCCTTTACATTACCATCCAGGTAATGACAGTCGCCGATGTGTCACCCGGCCACAAGGACGCCATCGGCGCCCAGCTGAAAGGCCTTGAGGATGAAATTGGGATTGATGCGGCCTGAACACATCACTCGAATGACCCGCATATTGGGCGGATACTGGAAGCGACTGACCCCTGCGAGGTCAGCAGCCGAGTAGGCGCACCAGTTGCAGGCAAAGGTAATGATTTTGGGATTAAAATCTTCTGCCATCTACAGACTCCTAAAAAATGAATCACGAATCCGGCGTCGCCCGAAGGCTATGCCGCGACAAGAGCACGAAAAAGAGAAAGCACGAAAAACACCCCCAAGGGGGAAGTTATTAGGTAAAAGGTAGAAGGCTGAAGGGCGAAAAGACTAAAGCTGAAAGCTCAAGGCTTAAAGAAAAAAACTGAGCTCTAATATTGATGGTTTCGTAAAAAGTCAAAAAACATCAT
>JAFDIX010000277.1 GCA_019307805.1 Deltaproteobacteria bacterium
GCCTGCTCCTGCTCCCATAGGACCACTTTGCCGGCATCCTCATCGGCCAGGCCTGCCAACATATTCCCCAGGGAGGTGACGGAAGCAATCTCAGCAGGGGTTCCTCGATCCGACTGTTTTGCGGCATCCCGGGCTATTGTTCGCCAGTGCTGAACCCGGGTGGAGGCCTTTTTGGAATCCATTCTGACGACGGTTCTCTGGGATGTGAAGGGAATGATTCTATTCACCCCCAGTTCAGATGTTCGCCGGATGATATCATCCATGCCCCGTGACTTGAGGAGGGCCTGGCAGAGAGTGATGTCTACCGGGGATTGAGGCGGGGGTTCAAGGGACCTTTCAAGGGCAACCTGCACTTCCTTCCGTCCGGCCGAGGTTATTCGGGCCTGGAAACGCTGACCATTCCCGTCAAAGAGAATAAATGGGTCACCCCGCTTCATCCTCAGGACGTTGAAGATGTGCCTGGCCTCGGCGCCCTGGATGGCCATGGTTCCACGGACCGCCTTTATTTCATCTACAAAAAATCTCCTCATGGTCGCACGCCCATCTATCCCGCCTTCATTCCGCGTTTGCTTTTTTTGTAATCAAAGAAGCCCATTCCTGTTCAAAAAGTATTTCCTTTGTGATCAAGCCGTGGATTGCCAGGGGCCCTTCAAGGTCTTCAACCTGGTTTTTGAGCAGTCCTGAAAGGACGACCCAACCCCCGGGGCCCGGAAGCCCCGAAATATGGGGAAGCACCTCCATGATAATATTCAGGGTCAGATTGGCTGCAATCAAGGAAAATGGGTTTTCATAGAGTTCCAGGGGTTTATTGGAAACCTCTACAAGGTCATCCAGGTTATTCAATGCTATGTTCCGTTTTGCCCAGCGGAGGGCCTCCGGATCTGTATCGATGGCGACGATCCTGCGGGCTCCCAGCATTGCGGCATATATGGCGAGGATCCCACTGCCGGTGCCCACATCCAGCATGGTCCATGGTTGGCCCGGGGAGATCATCTCCATGGCCCGAAGGCACATTTGTGTCGTGGGGTGACTACCTGTGCCAAAGGCGGGGCCCGGGTCCATTCGGATCACTTGACCCTCAGAGTTGTGGGGCAGGGGTTCCCAGGGGGGTAGAATGAGGAGCCTCCCTGTGACCTGTTGGGGCTGAAAGAAACGTCGCCAGAGCAGGCCCCAGTCCTGCGCCTCTATTTGACTCATTTCCAGGCGAGGTGGAGAAATCTCCGGAAAAATTTCCTTCAGCAGCTGAAGAAAGTCGGAGATCCGGGCCCGGATTACCTCGGCATTCCGGGTCCCAGGGAGATATGTTTTGAGAGAGAAATCCTCGGTCTGGACACCTTCACAGCCGAGATCAAAGAGAAAAGAGCTGAGGGCTTCATGGGCAGAAGGGGCAATATGGATGGTTATCTCAAGCCATTGGGGTTTTCCATTCCCGGATGCTGCCACGCCTCAATCCCTTTCAGGGCTCCTCATTTCCAGTGCAGTATCCCATGAATAACGTAAACAACGTGATCCCTTATATGATAGGCGGCTTACGGACATATTTCCAAAGCCTTTATCGTAAAAATAAATATTTATGAGCTATTGCACTAGGGCTTTTGGAAAACATAGTTTAACCGGCCATTGGGAAGGTGATTGACAATGGTCTTCATTTCCATGCCCACCTGAATTTCATCGTCAGGAAGGTCACCGGCGATCCTGCCGAAAACCTTGTAATCCCCATAGTCCAGGACGGCAATGGCGTAGGGAAGATCATTCTCAAAGCCCACCGGCGCGTATTCCAGCTTGCTGTAGGTCAGAAGTTTTCCGCTCCCGGTGACCTCAAACCATTCCATATTGCCGGCAAGGCACTGGTAGCAGTCTGCCCTTGGGGGAAAGAAGACAAGACCACAGTCCCTGCATTTGCTTCCAACAATCCGGCCCTTTTCCAGGTGGTCGATAAAATCGTTCACTTTGGTGGTGGATGTAAAGGTGACCGTTCCAAATTTGTTAAAACGAGCATCTATTTCCCTTTTCTTACCCATCCTAGTCCCTCCCGAGTATCGTTACATTCCCATAAAGTCCGACACCGCCAATATTATGGACCAGTCCGATCGCAGGATCCTTGACCTGAATATCACCGGCCTCACCCCGTAACTGGTGAACGATGGTCCTGATTTGGGATCCACCCGTGGCACCGATGGGGTGTCCTTTGGAAAGCAGGCCGCCGTCCACGTTGACGGGAATGCTTCCTTCTTTATAGGTCTCTTTGTTACGTATCAATTCTTTGCCCTGGCCCGGCTCAGCAAAACCCAGATTTTCATAGGCCATCATTTCAGCAATGGTAAAGCAGTCATGGACCTCTGCAACGTCAATATCCTTGGGTGTTACTCCTGCCATCGCGTATGCCTGTTGTCCTGCCTGCTGGGCGGCTGTCAACCCGGAGAAAAGTTCCCTCCCGGACATATTCACGGATGCGGAGGCAGCACCCAGCCCTAGGATCCAAACCGGCTTTTTACACAAGGCCTTGGCCTTTTCCTCGTTTGCGATGATCACGCAGGAACTTCCATCGGCATTTGCACAGCAGTCTCCTACCCGAAGGGGACTGGCAACCGGCCCTGACATAGGGCTCTCAGGGTCGGAAAACATCTCCAGGGTGATCGGTTTTCTGTAGACTGCTTTTTCGTTGATTTGCCCATAGGTTGAGGCCTTGACCCTTATCAGGGCCAGGTCTTCAGGCGATGTCCCATATTTTTCCATATGGCCCCTGGCATACATGGCGTAGTATGCGGGCATCATGGTGCCAAAGGGGCTTTCCCACTGAATGTCGGCGCCGCGGCCCATTCTCTCCTGGGACTCTGCTGAAGAGATCTCAGACATCTTCTGAAACCCGATTACCGCAACAACATCATGGAGCCCCGATTTTACCAGGGCGTAGGCCATTCTCACCCCCATGCTGCTCGAAGAGCACAGGCTCTCCAGATAGCAGGTGGGTTGGGGGATGAGCCCGAGGTATTCGGCAAAAACACCTGCGGGTGAACGTTGTTTATCATATTCCGGTGCAGAGCAGATGATAGAGGCGTCAATGTCTTTGACGGTAATCTGTGCATCCTGCATGGTATCCTTAAATGCCTCAAAGGCCAATTCCCTGATGGAGCCGGGAAAACCCCTCACAAATGCGGTCTGGCCCACACCAATAATTGCAACTCTTCCCATAGTTAACCTCCAAGTCGTTGTTTTTAACGGAAAAACAGTATAAAGAAAGATCACAGGGGGGTCAAGTCAAATTGGTTTGATATGATTCGCGGTTGATGATAAAAGACAGAATGGCCAAACTTTTCGGTACTGACGGCATTCGCGGTATTGCCCTTCGGGACCCCATTACAGAGGAGATGGGGCGGAGGCTGGGGAAAGCCCTTATCCGCTTTCTTACCGGAAAGGGTGAGGCCGCCAGTGTGGTGATCGGCCGGGATACACGGGCATCCGGGGAGATGCTGGATCTCAGCGTGGCGGAGGGTGTGCTTACTGCGGGGGGCACAGTTTATCGCGTCGGGGTCATTCCCACGCCGGCCGTCGCCTATGTCACGAGGGCGCAGAGTGCCGGGGCCGGTGTGGTTATTTCTGCGTCCCATAATCCCCATGAATACAATGGCTTCAAGGTTTTTCTATCGGGTGGATACAAACCCTCACAGGAGGAGGAGCGTGAAGTTGAGGCCTTGGTCCTCCAGGGCCGAGGCCCCTCTCCGCGGAATGGCGCCGTCGGGGTGAAGGAACAGGAAAACGCCCAAGAGCAATACCTCGCATTTTTAAAGGGCACATTGCCGAAGGGCTTTTCCCTTGAGAACAGACGCATTGTCATTGATTGCGCCAATGGGGCAACCTTCCGGACTGCCCCGTTGCTATTGGCGAGGCTTGGGGCAAAAGTTGAAGCCCTGTTTGTAACGCCGGACGGCATGAACATAAATCAGGACTGCGGGTCTGAACATACAGGATCACTGTGCCAAAAGGTTCTGGACATGAAGGCCCATGTCGGATTGGCCTTTGATGGCGACGGAGACCGGCTTATCGCAGTAGATGAAAGGGGGCAGGTCCTGAGTGGGGATCAGATCCTGACTATTTTTGCGAAGATGCTCCATGAGAGAGGTGTTTTGCGGAACAATCTGGTGGTAAGTACGGTGATGAGCAATATGGGTTTAGGCGTTGCCCTCGATGCAATTGGTATAGAACAGGTATCCACAGCAGTGGGAGACCGATGGGTGATGGAGGAAATGCGTTCAAGGGGGGCAGTTCTGGGTGGAGAAGATTCAGGACACATGATTTTTTCAGATTACCACACCACAGGAGATGGTCTGTTATCAGCCCTTCAACTTCTTTTGTCCATGGAGACTTTGCACCAGTCCCTGTCAGAACTCGGCACGCTAATGCGTCCCTTTCCCCAGACCCTCATCAATGTGCCGGTTCAGACCCGGCCCCCCCTAACGGAGATGCCGGCGGTGGAAAAGGTGATCAAAGAAGTGGAGGCGCTCCTGGGCAAGAGGGGGAGAGTGCTGGTCAGGTACTCCGGCACGGAACCTGTATGCCGTGTCATGGTGGAGGGAGAAAGGGAAGGCGAGGTGGAAGGCTATGCGGACAGGATTGCGGAGGTGATTAACCAAACGCTTAACTAGTCCCTACTCGAACTCCTCTGACTCCTCCGTGGGGTAGAAAAGATAAAGACGCTCCTCTTTGATATGGTCCGGATCCTTTGAAAGAAGGTAATGCACGGCCTCCCTTCTGAATGCCTTTGCCGCCTCTTCCATGGCCTGAATCTTTTGCACGACCCCACGCTGCCTGAGGAGGGTCTTCACCTGATGAAACAGATGCTCTGATCCATGAAGCAACGTCCCTTCATAGAGGATCTTGCAGGCCACCATATGTTTGAATGTATCGAATCGTGCCTGTTCCCGAACCCGGTTCATATCCTTTACGATGTAGTCGATTTCTTCACGGAGATGAGGGGTGGTGAGGAGCCGGTATTTTTCT
>JAFDIX010000020.1 GCA_019307805.1 Deltaproteobacteria bacterium
GATGGTGGATCAGGGTTTATGCGAGTGAAAGGGGGCGTGGGTCTATGCCATTGTTCTTGAGCCATTCCCGGGCCGTTTCATAGAGGAGTCGGTAGAACCTTTCAGAGCCTCCCAGGCCCCGCCTTCCAAAGTAGTAGTTAATTTCCAGGATGTAGGGCCGGGGTTCGGGCTCGGAGAGAGGAAAAACAAAATCCAGGGCAGCCAGGTTGATACCGGTCACGTCCGCGATTTTTCCCGATTCCTCCCTCCCCAACGCTTGAAGATCCTCCCGCCATTCTTTGTCGATCCGTGCACCCCCACCAACGCTGGAGATAATCTGGCCCTGCTTTTCAGGACGTTTCCAGTAACTGGTTATCCTCTCCCCCATGATGACCACGCGAAGCACATTCCCTGACCCTGGAATCAACTCCTGGGATATGAATCCCGAAGAACCGGTCTCCTCTCCATAGCGAAGTTTTTCTAATGCGGCCTCAAGGGTATCCTGATCTTCGATCAGATAGACACCTTCACTCTCATGCCCCGCATTCGCCTTGATAAGGAAGGGCCCCTCAGGAGGAAACCCTTCCCCGGAGCCGGCATTCTCCCATTCTTCAACCCCGCGCCATATGCACGTCCTGGGATGCACACACCCTATTTTTTTGAACAGACGACTTTGCCCAACCTTCCCCGCATATTTGAATCGGAGGTCGTAATGAGGGAATAAAAGTGCAGTGCTGCCTGCACACGCCCTGTAGAGATCCGGTGCGCAGGTCTGGGGAAGGAGAATGACCTCCGCATCAGCCATCAATGAAAAATCCTGGCGGCTGAGGGACCGGTCACCCAGGATGACCTGATGATCTGCTACGAGACATGGATGGAAGGAGAGTATCATTCGCTTTCTCACCGCTTGTATTTTGGGTTTTGTTTGACTTTGCCCATAGTGCCCATTATAGTTTACATGTTAGAATCATAGAGAAAAAGCAAAATGTGTTATTGCGGAGTTGGGGAATGCCTATTTTTGAATTCAGATGCCTTGATTGTGGCGAGTTATTTGAAAAGCTATTTATAAATTCCAATGAAGAAGTGGATATAGAATGTCCCGAGTGCTCGGGGAAATCATTTGAACGCGTTGTCAGCAGAACCAGTCACGTTATGGCCATTGGGGCAGGCGCCAGCAAACCAAAAATAACGACCAAATCCTGTGCACCCGGAAACCAGTGCACGACCATTGATCTGCCCGGCTACTCAAAATGAGAAGCATGTCCTACTCCTTGCCGCATCCTGTCCACAAAAGCACTGCCGGTTTTACAGGGTTTTTCCAAGTCATACCATCACTACCCTAAATCCTTGGCTGTAATCAATACCCTGATGGCGCAACATGCCCCAGGGACGGCGTAGACATCCCGACCCAAAGGACTCCATTTATGGAAATGAAAGAAACCCCGGATGCGGTCCTGCCGGAACTTGATGACGAAGCGCAAGGGCATATCAGGACAACCTTTCAGGATGAGATCGTCCCCAAGCTCCAAAGACTGGATGCCCGGCTGGGAATGCTCGCCTGCGGCTTTGCCGGAGAAAAATACAGAAACTGGGTCCTTCAGTTCAAATCTGTCGGGTCTGATTTTGAAATCGTTGATTTCGAGTACGATGAAGATGCGGACGACATGGACCTGGATGTCTGAGTCGCGTTTTCACTGCAGCCAAATGAAATTTTGTGGGGCAACGAAATTTCTTTGTATGAAGCGATCAGTATCTTTTGATTACCTGCAACGTAACGAATAGGTTCTGTCAAACTTATATTAACCCCTACACAGCGAAGACGCACCAAGGCCATGGTCAGTAGATTTTCAGGAAGAGATATCATAGAAAAACCCTTCTGTCCCTTTTGCGGCCAGTTGATTCCGCCGCCAAAGGAACTGGCGGAACGGATGCCTTCGGAAATGCCTGTGGGATCCTGCGCCTGCGGCGCCTCATATTCCTACGATGTGACAGGGCATAATCTTGGTGCCGCCATGATTGATGCCCTGGTCTTCGCCTGTAACGGGGATTGGGATCTTGCATGGGGCTTGTTGCCCGGGGAGGATTATCTGGAAAACCAGGTCGAGAATTACGATCTGGAAACCCACAGCATTGTGTCCGGCGCTGTCTATCAGGGACGCCGTATTTCGGGGACTCTCTTTTTTATAAGGCTTCACAAGGACGTGCGTGAAGTCACCGAAGAAGGGGCCAAGCAGCGACTGGCACGGGCGACTCCCCTATCTCGAAGACCGGCCCCCGGAAGAGGCAACAAAACTGCGCTTTCAAAAAAAGAAGTGGAGCGGATGGTCCGGGAGTACGATCTGGAACCCCTGCTGAAAATCGCGGGACAGGACAGAAAAATCATCAGGAACCTGCAACGCCTGCTCTATTCGGCCGACAAACTGCTCAGGTACCAGGCTACCGATGCCCTGGGGAAGGTTTCTGCCATCATCGCCAAAGAAGACCCCGGAACCATTTCCAGGCTTCTTCAAAAGCTGTTCGCCGCCCTCTCTGACACGGCCGCTTCCAGCTGGGGGTCCCTGGATGCCATTGGTGATATTATCAAGAACTGTCCGGAGTATTTTGCCGGGTATACACCGCAAATATTTCAGTTTACAAAGGACAGGGAATTGCTTCCGGATGTGTTGAAGGCCCTAGGAAAAATTGGAGAACGCCGGCCCGACGTTCTCAGAAACAAGGCCTTCCACTTTGTCCCCCTGCTGCAGGATCCGGATCCGGAGATCCGGGGATACGCCGTATTGCTTCTGGGGAATCTAGGTGCCCGTGAAGCGGCAGAGGACCTTGCGAAACTGAATGCCGATACTGAAAGTATAGAGATCTATTCAGAAGGTATCCTTGAAACCCGGACCATCGGGCAACTGGCCGCAGAGGCCATTCAGAAGTTATGAATATTCAATATCTTTTTTCCTCTTCACAGGGGGATATCCCCCTGGAACCTGCCCAACTCGCCCTGCCCTTCAAAATGACGCCCACCCGAGAACATCCCTTTCTGACCCTGAAGGACTATTTTGACGCGTTGGGACGATTCATACTCATGGACGGTGGGGAAGGACTGCTTCGTCTTCTGGAGAAAGAACTGTCCCGAACCATAGAGGCTGATCAGATCAAGGGGATAAGGATTTGCAGTGAAAAACATGGCGCACTCTACCACATCGCCCGTGTTGAAATTGGGGTAGACAAACCATTCTACCCCTTTTCCGTCATTGCGGCGGTATCCCCCGAGGCGAGGGCCCATCTGGCCCGTGAAACCGAGGTCCTGAAGTCACTTCAAAGTTCCTTTGACTTTGACTATCTGCCGAATGTGTTTTACAGGGGCGATATTGCACAGCAGACCAAGAAGGAAAAAGTGGAGATCTCCTTCCTTCTTGGCCAATGGTTCGAAGACTACCATGAGTGGCATCTCACCCTCGATGAAGAGAGAAGGCGCCACAGGGTTTGTATCTGGGATCAAAACAACGGCCACCGCTTCGCTTCAAAGCATGAGACCTTTGAAATATTCAGACAGGCCTCCCGGATTCTCACCCTCTACTATGATCCCCGGACCTACTGCCAGATCTATCCCTGGCACCATGCTGCAGGGGATTTTGTGGTCAAAAGCAGGGGAGAGGTCATCGATATAAAGCTTACAACGGCCAGACAATACGCACCGGCTATGACTTTTCCGGAGGACGGAAAATCCGACCCCTTTATCGCCCTTATCTACTTTTTCCTGAATTTAAGCGTCAAGATGCGTCTGGACAAATCGGACGGCTTGGGAGAAATGATCTGGGCGGGAGACATTGCCCTCGAGGCCTGCATCCGTGGGTTTTTCCAAGCCATTGAATTGATGGAGTTCCAGGGGAGGTATGGGCTCGGCCCTGTTGGGGATCTCCTTGATCTCCTCAAATCCTTTGATAGCGAAGAGATCATGAGACTTTATCAACCCCTGTTGGGATTTTACAGGAAAGAGGAACCGGAGGGGCATCCCATCATCGAAAGGCATCTTGAAAAGCACGCCCACGGGCTGTGTCAGGTTATTCAAAGGTTTCGTACAGAAGGTCATCCAGGGGGGTGCTGATGGCCCTTGATACGGACACAAGAAGGTCAGCCTTTGCAGGGTCTCCCTTTTCCGCATTTTCCAGCAGTTCTCGGGAAAGGGCATAGAGATCTCCGTAGACCCCGTCGAGATTGAAGACGGGATAGGATTCCCCCTTTCTGAACAGGGACTTGCCGCATACCCTCGTATGCCCCTGGACCATTGTGGGGATGCCGTAAACCCGACAGGTGATGGGTCTGGTGGAATAGATGATGCAGTCTTGCCCTTCATCCAGGAGGGGGCAGGAAATCCTCTCACTGGCCATGACAAGGGCCTGGGTCCGGGGATCATCATCCCCGTGCATCTGCATTTTGACTTCCAGCCTCTTCAGCGCCCTGTCAGCCTCATTACACCGCAAAAGTGCTGATTTTCTCTTTTCCCCATCCAGTTGTTCAAAGTGGGTCTTGATATAAGCGGCCTCAATGGCGAACAGGCCGAATACGGCATGGCAGCAGTCAGAGCATTGGCGTTCGCACTTGATGCAGGGGCCGTATTCATTCCCCATCTTCTGAAAGGCCTCATCAGCCCTGTCTGCCAGCAATTCATAATTTTTGAGTAAAGGTGCAAGTTTCATGACTTTCTATGGGGCTCCAGCCTGTTGAGAAATTCCGGATGGACCTCGAAACCGAGTTCCAGTGCCTTGTCCACGGATGTAATGGCTTTGTCATATTCCTCCTTGGAATAGTAGGCAAAGGCAAGGTTATTGTGCCCGAGTCCGAAGGTCGGCGCCAGTGTGACCAGCTTTTCACCGGTCTCAATGGCCTTGTCAATCTCTTCCTTTTGAAGATAGGCGTTTGCCAGATTGTTCCATGCCTGGGCGATCTCGGGGTTGAGTTCGATGGCCTTCTCCAGGGCCTCAATGGCCTCGTCGGTCTTTTCCATTTGAAGATATGCAAATCCCAGGTTGGCATATCCCCGGGCATACCTCGGTTCTATTTCCACTGCCCTTTTGTTGGAGTGGACCACCTGCTCAAGATCCCCCTTCTTAAAATAGATATACCCGAGGTTGACCCATGCCTCAAACATTCGCCCACTGTTCTCAATAGCGTCATTAAAGGCGTCAACGGCCTCATCATATTTTTCCTGCTGCATGAGCGTCACGCCCACGTTGTAGGATGAGGTGGCACACTCGGGATTGTCCGCAAGTATCTGTTTATGATGTGCGATAAACTCTTCAGAGCCTACTGGATCTTTCATGAACATCCTCTCTTTGGTGTTTTATTGAACCATTACCATGTAAGTTAAGGATGGGCGCCCCCATATCAAGCGCCCTTACAGAGAGCCCATTGAAACGCAGAGAGGCCGCAATCCTAGCCGGACAGCGACCTCTCCATTATTTCAAACCTTGGGACCTTAACAGAGCCTAGTAATCCTCAGTCTGCCCACGCCCCTTCAGGCCGTACATGGTGCTGCTTCCTGTGGAAAAGTAAATGAGCTTTTCCTCATTGATCAAGGCGGTTGCCGCTTTTTTGATCTCCCTGGCCTTTTTGTCGGGAAGGACCTTGTGCACGGCCTTGGTTATATCGTTAAAATAGAACTTGGTTTTCTTACTCCCCTCCGCAAAATCGAGGATCACCTTTTTGATGTCTTCCATGATTATCTCCTTGGTAAAGGCGGCTTATTCGCCGTCCAGGACATTCGTGACCGCCCAAGATGCATCGGAGTACTTGAACAGCGTGGATGTCCGATAGGTGTCATAGGCCAACCGGTAGTCGTCAATGAGGTGTTCCGTAAAGGGAAGGCCCGTTTTATCAAAGAATCTCTCCCATCCGATCCTCTCTGCCCAGTCCCCGATACGTTCGTACTTATTGGCATCGGCCACATAGGCCTCGAGGATCTGCTTGGTGTTTTCGCACACCTCCGCATAGCGCGGATGACTGTTGGGCGCAGCCGGAACCACGACCTTGGAAAACTTCGGGGCCGAAATCCGGTTGGAGACCTTGCCCCCCGCCATGATGGTCACGCAGTCACCCTCTTTATCTGTCAGGGGAAGGGCCATGCACATGGTGTAACAATTGCCGCAGAACATGCACCGCTCGTCTTTGATCTTGACCGATTTTTTCCCATCCTCGGTCTTGGTCGGTGAAATGGCGGCCGTGGGGCAGGCCGCAATGACCAGAGGGATTTCACAGACGCTTGCAAGAACCTCATTGTCTACAATGGGGGGCTTTCTGTGGTACCCCAACAGGGCGATATCGGAACAGTGGACCGCGCCACACATGTTGAGGCAGCACGCCATGGAAATCCTGACCTGTGCAGGAAATGTCATCTGCCCGAAGTGCTCAAAGAGATCATCCATCACTGCCTTCACCATGGCCGAGGCGTCCGTGGCCGGTGTGTGGCAGTGGATATAGCCCTGGGTGTGGATGATATTGGTCAGTCCGGCACCGGTACCGCCGATGGGGAACTTGTAGCTTCCCGAGACGTGCTTCCGGCTTATGAGGTCCTTTTTCAAGGCCTCCACCTTGTCCTGGCTGTCCACCATGAATTCGATATTGTTCCGGGTCGTGAAACGGACAAACCCATCACAGTGCTTGTCCGCGATATCACATATTTCCCGAACATGCTCCACGGTCATGAAACGGCACCCGCCGGCCCTCACGGTAAAGACCTTGTCTCCGGTTTCCGATACATGGACCAGAATGCCGGGCTCCAGGATCTCGTGATACTTCCATTTTCCGTAGTTGTTCTGAATGACGGGGGGAAAGTACTGCCAGAAGTGTCTCGGCCCGAGGTCCGTGAGCCTGTTCTCCATGGGTTTGTCAGGATTATATAGTCCCAGTCTTTCTGTCGATAATGCCATCGTATCTTACCTCCTATTCTTGACCTATCTCGCGTGTCTGGATCGATAGTCTTCGATTGTCCTGTCGAATCCGCCGGGCACATCTTCCTCTTTCCAGAAGATGTAGGGATTGGAGCGGGGCTCTTTCACCATCTGGGGCATGGCTGGAATATCCAGCACCTGAATGAGCCTGCCGACCCCCTGCCGCTGGATCAGTTCGCCCAGCCGCTCACGGTTCTTGCCCTCTTCCATCCACCAGTCCCAGATAGGTTCTATGACCTTTTCCTTGATGTTGTCATAGGGGTGTTCGGCCCTTATAAAAGGCACTGTCAACAGGCCCATCTGGGCGCCTTCCAGGATGGGGGCCTTGGCCCCGAGAAGGATGCTCACACCTGTTTCCTTACCCGGCCAGAGGGCCTGTGGCATCACGTTGATGCAGTGCATGCAGCGGTTGCACTCCTTGTCGTCGATCATGAGCTTTCCGTCTTCCATCCACATGCAGTTTGTGGGGCAGAGGTCGATGACCTCCTTCTGGAGATCGAATGCGCCCCAGTCTTTGCCGGCATGGGCCCCGGCATTGGGTGCAATCTCACCGCCCACATATGCCTGAACAGCCGCCTGATCGATGCGAATGTCGTCCTTCCAGGTTCCGACGAAGGACATGTCCGACCGGGCAATGGAGGCCACACAGCAATTGGGGCACCCGTCAAATTTGAATTTGAACTTGTAGGGAAATGCAGGCCGATGCAACTCGTCCTGATAATAGTGGGTCAGTTCATAACACAAGCCCTGGGTATCGTAGCAGGACCACTCACAGCGTGCCTTTCCAATACAGCAGGAGGGCGTACGCAGATTGGACCCGGAACCCCCCAGGTCCTGCTGCATGACATGTCCCAATTCGTAGAAGATAGGCTCCAGCTGCTCGGTAAATGTCCCCAGGAAGATGATGTCACCGGTGGATCCGTGCATGTTCATCATGCCGCTGCCCCGGTACTCCCAGAGGTCACAGATAGACCTGAGATAGTCTGAACTGTAAAACTTGCTGGCAGGTTGATTGACCCGCATGGTATGAAAATGGGCAATGGAAGGGAATTTGTCCTGAAGGTCGGAATACCTGCCGATAACGCCGCCGCCATATCCGAAAACACCCACGATACCGCCATGTTTCCAGTGGGTTTCGCCATGTTCAAAGGAAATTTCCAACTGGCCCAGGAGATCCTCCACGACATCCCGTTCGATCATCATGCGATCATCTGCCAGATTTCTCCGGTGAAGGGCCTCACGTTTGGCATCCGCTACAAAGCTGGGCCATGGTCCCTCTTCAAGACTCTCACACATGGGAATATCATGTTTGATCTTAAAATTTTTCAGTTCTTCTTCGGTGTAGTTGTTCAGCTCTTCATCACTGTAAATTCGAAGCTCTTCGTATTTTAAATCCTTTTGTGGTTCTTTTGGTTCAAAAGCCATTAGTAATGCCTCCTTTTACTGAGTGAATGGGTTTATCCTGCGTAAGGGAGCAACCCCATAGATATGTGAAATCATTCACCTCCTCCCTAGAATCTTACAAAAATAACACACCACAGGCGGCTTACTTGCGAAATTTTTCACCAAATAGTGTAAGCGCCCAGGATTACTAAAATTTTTCTCTTTTCAAACAATCAGACAAAGACTTATAATAAGAATTCTGGCAAGTTGTCAATAAAAAAAAGATGCGTTTCGGGTTATTATTCTTTCTCCTGGCTAATTCCATTGACAATCCCGGTTGGAGCATCTATAGCCATTCACTTGTCGGCAAATAACACGGATTTATCCAACCTGGCCCTTGGATGCGACCATCCCACGACTTCACTCGAAGCCCACGGGTCCTGGTGAGACGTTGTCCGTGTATTTGTGAATCCAGGCACTCAGGATCACACTGGTTTTCAATGCATTACCCACGTATCATCATCGCGGCCCTGAAAGGGGGCAGCGGCAAGACGATCCTCTCTCTGGGTCTTACATCGGCCTGGCGTGAGCAAGGCCGTGTGGTTGCCCCTTTTAAAAAAGGGCCGGATTTCATTGATGCCGGCTGGCTGGATTTTGCGGCGGGCCGCCCCTGCTACAACCTGGATCCCTTTCTCATGTCCGAGAAGGAGATTCGGGAGTCATTTTTCACCCATTCATCCGGTGCTGATATCTCTCTTATTGAGGGGAACAGGGGTCTCTATGACGGCCTGGATATTGACGGTTGCTGCAGCACTTCTGAACTGGGAAAGATGCTTAAGGCACCGGTCATTATCATTGCCGATGTAACCATGAGCACCCGCACCATCGCAGCGGTCATCCTGGGATGCCAGCGGTTTGACCCTGATCTTTCGATTGAAGCGGTGATCCTCAATCGGGTGGCCGGCGCCCGCCAGGAAAACCTTATTCGGGATGCCGTCGAACGCTACTGCGGGATTCCGGTCATTGGTGCAGTGCCAAAACTCAAGGGCGATTTTTTCCCCGAAAGACACATGGGTCTGGTCCCTCACCAGGAAAGAGAGCGGGCCCGAAGGGCTATGTCCTGGGCCCGAAAAACGGTGGAGGATCATCTGGATCTCGAAACCATCTGGCATCTTGCCCAAAAGGCGGATCCCCTGGAGGGAGATGTTTCAGGGCAGATGGATGAACCCCCTGTTGAAATACCGGCTTCTGAACGTCCGCGCATCGGTTACATCAAGGATAGTGCCTTCTGGTTTTACTACCCGGAAAACCTGGATCAACTAAAGACTCTGGGGGCTGAGCTCCTGGAGCTGAATGCCATCGAGGATCGAAAACTGCCCGATCTGGATGCCCTGTACATTGGGGGCGGGTTTCCTGAGACCCAGGCCAAGGGCCTTGCACAGAACAGTTCGTTTCGGGACGACCTGAAGGGACAGATTGAAAGTGGGCTCCCCGTATATGCGGAATGTGGCGGATTCATGTACCTGGGAAATAATATCGTGGTCAATGACAATATCTACCCCATGGTGGGGGCGCTGCCTGTTGATCTTGTCCTCGAGAAAAAACCCCAGGGCCACGGATACACCATTTTGGAGGTCACTGGGCAAAATCCCTATTTCCCTGTTCACGAGACCCTGAAAGGACACGAGTTTCATTACTCGCGACCTGTCCCCACCGGTTCCGAGGAAATGCATCCCGTCTTTAAGGTACTCCGGGGGCGAGGTATGGATGGGCAAAGGGATGGCTTGTGCAAAAAGAACCTCCTGGCAACATACACCCATCTCCATGCAGCAGGAAATGCGACCTGGGCAAAAAGCCTTTTCAAAACAGCCTGTCGATTCAGGTCAGGGAAAAAGTGAAGTTTTTCACGTATTCATGAAAAGAGGGATTGACATTACATATTTTTTGGGTTATACAAAAACATTCAAAATGAATTAAGTTGTTAATATTATTGATAAAAGGAGGTTAGTGGCTATGCCGACAGTAGATTTTGAAGGAAACACCTACAATGTTGATGAAGATGGTTTCATCGACGATTTCAACAACTGGAACAAGCCCTGGGTGCAACATGTCAAGCAGGCCGAGGGGATTGAAGAACTTTCCGAAGAACATTGGAAGGTCATCGACGTGCTGCAGGAATATTACAAGAAAAATGGTATCGCCCCCATGGTCAGGATTCTCTCCAAGGTGACGGGTTACAAACTGAAATACATCTATGAGTTGTTTCCCTCCGGACCCGGCAAGGGCGCCTGTAAAATGGCTGGTCTTCCGAAACCTACCGGTTGCGTCTAGAGAGCTAAAGAGCACATTTTTTACTGCAGACAAAAGGCACAAGAAGGGTTCCAATACCCTTGTTGTGCCTTTCTTTATTTGGCGATCTGCCCGTAGAGGTGGGGTCTTCTGTTGGGAAGAAAGTATTTCATTCGGTGCTCTCTCATGCCCTTCAGCACCTCTGCCTTGAGATCCGCCGTAAGCATGTTCTCCCGAAGGCCTCCATAGCTGCCCATTACGTTACCGTCAGGTCCGATGACCAGTGCCACGCCCGGAAAAGATAATCCTGCCGCTGTTTCCCCGACCTGATTACAGGCGATGATAAAGAGGGCATTGTCAAAGGCCCTGCTCGGAAGATGTCTCAACCAGCTCCTGGTCTTCTCCTCGGGAGTTCCCCTGGGAGAGGCGTGGGGAAGGAAGATGATGTCCGCACCTTCCAGTGCCAACACCGTGGTGATCTCCGGGAAATGGGCCTCATAACACAGCTGGACCCCAATATGAAGTCTTCCCTGCTCATACACTTCAATCTGCTCGCCGGCCCGGAATTGCTTTTTTTCCTGGGGGGAAAGATGGGTTTTCCGATAAATGCCGATGAGTCCTTCCGGACCCGCAATCATCTGGCTGATATAGGGTTTTTCCCCGCCCGAGGCCTCGATAAAACCTGCCATAATGATGATATCCCGGTCACGGGCCATCCCCGTGACCTGTTCCAGGATCTCCTGCCGGGGCATGGCCTCACCGATACGGCCGGGATTGTCCAGGGCATACCCGGAGATGGACAACTCGGGGAAACAGACGATATTGACACCCGCCTCTGAGGCCTGGGTGACAAAAGACTCCGTGGTCTTCAGATTTTTATCCAGGTCTCCGGGCTCGGCGTGCATACAAACGGCAGCTATCCTGATATCCTGCATTGTCTTCCCCGGGTGCTACTGAGAGAGGTTCTCCCTGCGGGATGAGGCACATGGACCCGTCCGATAATTACAGGTACCCGACAACCAGGTCCCCGACCTCCCGGGTACTGAAACCCATTTTCCCGGCTTCCATGCTCTTCAGGTCGTTCTTGGTGACCTTCTTGATGGCCTCGAGCAGGTCTTTTCCTGCCTCGTCCTCCTCCAGGTAGTCCAACATCATCTGTGCTGCGGATATGGCTGCCAGGGGATTGATGATATTGCGTCCCGTATATTTTGGGGCGGATCCGCCGATGGGCTCAAACATGCCGATGCCTCCGGGATGGATGTTCCCCCCTGCGGCGATGCCCAGTCCTCCCTGAACCATGGCCCCGATATCCGTGATGATGTCACCAAACATGTTGGTCGTCACGACCACATCAAAAGACTCGGGATTCTTGATCATCCACATGCTGATGGCATCCACATGCTGATAATCAAGCTCAATTTCAGGATAGTCTTTTGCCACCTCGTAGAAAACCCGGTGCCAGAGGTCGGATTCAAAAATAAGGACATTGGTCTTCCCGCAGAGAGTCAGCCGTTTTTTCTCGTCCCGCTTCCGACAGTATTCGAAGGCGTATCGTATACACCGCTCAACGCCCTTTCGGGTGCTCACGGCTTCCTGGAGGGCGACTTCATCCGGCGTTCCCTTTTTAAAAAATCCGCCGCCACCTGCGTACAAACCTTCGGTGTTTTCCCGGACCACCACGAAATCAATGTCCTCGGGTCCTTTATCCTTGAGTGGGGTTTCCACTCCGGGAAAGAGCATCACCGGTCTCAGGTTGATATACAGGTCCATTTCAAAACGAAGTTTCAGCAACACCTCTCTCTCAAGCACCCCGGGCTTAACATCCGGATGCCCGATGGCGCCCAGGAAAATGGAATCCATCCCCTGCAGGTCTGCAATTATCTCATCCGGCAGCAGTACCCCTTCCTTGAGGTAGAGTTCTCCCCCCAGGGCAAACTCCGTGAACTGAAAATCCAGCGACCTCTTTGCAGACAGGGCTTTCAATGCTTTTACAGCCTCTGCCGTTACCTCCGGGCCCGTACCGTCCCCGGGGATCACCCCAATCCTATAGGTCTTTCCCATGAATCGTCCTTTCTATTCTTTGATCCTGTTCTCCGGTCTCAGGCTGCGCACAGCCGCTCCCGCTTTCCACATCTCTGATTCGCGCATCTCCCTCAATTCCTCATTGAGTCCTTCACGATAATCGGGTGCACTGTTTGCCTCAAGTACGACCTTTGTCTCCTCTCCGGTGAACACGCGTTCGTAAAGCTCATCAAAGACAGGGGCCACGGCATCCCGAAACCGGTTTTTCCAGTCCAGGGCGCCCCGCTGGGCCGTTGTGCTGCAGTTGGCAAACATCCAGTCCATACCATTTTCCGCCACAAGCAAAATGAGACTCTGGGTAAGTTCTTCAACGGTTTCATTGAAGGCCTCGCTGGGGCTGTGCCCATGGCTCCGCAGGACCCTATACTGGGCCTCCATGGTGCCCGCCAGACACCCCATGAGAACCCCCCGTTCACCCACCAGGTCACTATAGACCTCGTTTTCAAAGGTGGTCGGGAAAAGGTATCCGGATCCGATAGCAATACCCAGGGCCAACGTCCTCTCTTCGGCCCGACCGGTATAGTCCTGAAAAATGGCGTAACTGGAGTTGATACCGCTCCCTGCAAGGAAGTTGGTCCGTACGGTTCGCCCCGAGCCCTTGGGGGCCACCAGGATCACATCCACATCCTCCGGGGGAATGATTCCCGTCAGGTCTTTATAAGTGATGGAAAAGCCGTGTGAGAAGTACAGGGCGTCCCCGCTCTTGAGGGCGGACTTTACTTCGGGCCAGGTGGCCACCTGTCCCGCATCTGAGACAAGGAACTGAATCACCGTTGCCCGCTCTGCAGCCTCTTTCAGGGAGAAGAGGGTTTCACCGGGGACAAAGCCGTCATCAAGTGCCCGCTGCCAGGATTGCCCCCCTTCCCTTTGTCCCACTATGACCCGGAGGCCGTTATCCCGCATGTTCAGCGCCTGCCCCGGTCCCTGCACACCATACCCGAGGACGGCGACGGTTTCATCCTGAAGAATTTCCCTTGCCTTGTGCAGGGGGAATTCATCCTCTGTAACCACATTTTCCAGT
>JAFDIX010000992.1 GCA_019307805.1 Deltaproteobacteria bacterium
GCATTAGCCTCGGGGCATGGGGAAAAGAAACCCATGAAAAAAGGGGTCCTTCTGGTGGCCTTTGGCTCCAGCATGCCCGAAGCCCAGGTTTCCTTTAAAAACATTGATAAAAAGGTAAAGGCGGCCTTTCCGGGCGTACCGGCTCGCTGGGCATACACCTCCCATATCATCCGCCACAAGTTAGCCAAAGAAGGCAAAAAACTTGATTCTGTGGAAATGGCCCTGGCAAGGATGATGGACGAAGGGTTTACCCATGTGGCGGTTCAGTCTTTGCACACCATAGCAGGTGAAGAATACCATGAACTGGTCCGGAATGCTCATGCCTTTGGCCGGATGTCTGGCGGCTTTGAGCGTATTCTTGTTGGTTACCCGCTTTTAGGTAAAGAGGATGATCTTACAAGAGTAACAAAGGCAATCTTAGGGCATATACCAAAGGACAGGAAAAAGAAGGACGCGGTTGTCTTGATGGGCCATGGCACCCCGCATCCCGGTAATGCCTTTTACGCTGCCATGATGTATCATTTTCAGCAAAAGGATCCCTATGTCTTTGTAGGCACAGTGGAAGGGTCTCCAACCATTGATGACATTAAGGGGATGCTCACCAAAAAAGGCATTAAAAAGGCGTATCTTATGCCCTTCATGTCGGTGGCCGGTGATCATGCCCGGAACGACATGGCAGGAGACGAAGACGATTCATGGAAAAGCATCCTGACAAAGGCAGGTATCAAATGCGTGCCTGTGCTGAAAGGAACGGCTGAGTATGATGATATCGTTGCTATATGGGTGGACCATCTGAGAGTCTGTATGGCCCATCTTAAATAAACATTTTGGTAACTGTTTAGTGCTTTGAAAATAAGGCAGGAAGGGCCATGTAGGTCTCTTTCAGAAGATCCGCATAGTCAAGCCCAGCCCTGTGGAACGGCAGTGTGGCCTTGAAATTCATCGTCAGGGGGGCGTTCCACAAGCAGGTGAGAATTTTTGATGCGGCTCTTCTGAAAGAGACCTACACGGCCCTTTAATCCAATAATGATTTCTTTCAAAGCGCTAAACAGTTACACATTCTGGAACCGGGATGAAATCAACCGACCTCAAACTAAATGAGATATTTCAATTAGAGGCACGAGCCAACAGGAAATTTGGGTATCTGCTGGCCCTCCTTGTTATAGGGTCAATTCTTTCCATTTTTGCAGCCTCCATATTTGGCCGCCTGGATATCCCGGTTTGGGGAGTTGGTAAATCTATTCTGGAAGGTTTAGGGTTTAAGGCCGACCCCGACCTTGATCACACCTGGAAAGTTGTGGTCTTCAACATCCGTCTGAGTCGAATATGCCTCTCCATGTTAGTCGGTATGGCCTTAGCCGTTGCCGGAACGGTGTTTCAGGGAATCCTCAGGAATCCCTTAGCGGACCCATTTACCATCGGGGTTTCAACGGGCGCCGCGTTCGGTGCATCTTTAGCGCTTTTTTTTGGCCTTGGTTCAAAGCTGGTTTTTGGCTTTGGCCTTATTCCCCTTGCCTCCCTGGCAGGGGCCATGGCAGCCCTCTTTGCGGTCATCGCCTTAGGCCGCATAAACGGGCAACTCAGACGTGAAACCATGGTCTTAGCCGGGATCGTTGTGGCGACCTTCCTCTCTGCCCTGATCTCCCTGGTCAAATCACTGGATGAAGAGTCGGTCGCCAGTATCGTATTCTGGGTCATGGGCAGCTTTCAGGGGAGAGGCTGGAATCACGTGGGCTTTGCCCTTCCCTATATGGCAGCGGGGATGTTTATAATCTGGATCTACTCCCGGGAACTGGATATTCTTTCCATGGGGGATACCCAGGCCAAACAGATGGGAGTCCCTGCGGAGAAGGTCCGCCTGCGCCTAATGATAGGGGCCAGTTTACTCACGGCCGCGGCAGTCTCTGTATCAGGCGTGATAGGATTCATCGGTCTTGTGATGCCCCACCTGATACGAATGACCGTGGGGGCAGAACACAGGAAACTCCTTTTATTGGCCGGGCTCTTAGGCGGTGTAGCCCTTCTCTGGTCGGATGTCTTAGCCCGGATACTGCTTCCCGGGGGCGAAGAATTGCCTGTGGGGGTGGTCACGGCCCTTATGGGAGGTCCTTTTTTCTGTTTTATCCTGGCCCGTACAAACCGGAGCCGAACGGGAATATAGAAAGATGATCGAGATAAGGTCCTTGTTATGCGGTTACGGAAAAACTGAGGTGCTGAAAAACATAAACCTGCACCTGAAACCCGGGGAATTGGCAGGAATATTAGGTCCCAACGGGAGCGGGAAATCCACGTTGCTTTTGGCCCTTGCAGGGATTCTGCCTTATGGTTCGGGAAGCATACGGATAAGCGGAGAGGAGATTGCAGGAACCACGGCCCGCTTTCGTGCAAAACTCATGGCCTCTGTCCCTCAAAGATCGGAACTCTCCTTTCCCTTCAAGTGCCTGTCAATTGTACTTA
>JAFDIX010000278.1 GCA_019307805.1 Deltaproteobacteria bacterium
CAGGATCCTTCTTGATCTTGGCCTGTGTTGCAGGGGTCATGGCAATGGTGCCCAGCATGGGTTTTTTGTATTTGGCAATGATGTCCATACCTGCCAGAAGGGCCTCTGAACGGAATGGTCCCACCAGGATGGCATCCACCTTCTTGTCCAGGATAATTTTCTCCAGACCCAGTAAGGCATCGGGCACCGGTACACCAGGCGAGGCATCCCGGATATCAATTGACTCCACCTTGAACATTCTCTTGGTGCCGCCCACGTTGACACCGCCCTGGGCATTGATCTCTTCCACCGCCATGACCACGCTGTTGAGAGCTTCCGCCCCCGAGGGTTGCCCCAGAGAGGTGGGGACACCGATAATAACGGGGTCAGCAGCCATGATTGCGGAAGGGGACACAAGGCCTAACCCTGCAAAAATTGCTGTTACCAGTACCAACCAATGAACACGTTTCATCTTAATCCTCCTTCCCGACAAAAGGTTAATGAGAAAGTTTCCAAATCCGAAAACATTTCAAACGGAATAAGACCACACGATGATCTTTACAGGCACGGCAAAGATTATGATAAGATGTTGAACAAGAACGAGTGTTCGTTCATTAAAAGAAAATCGTTTTTCTGTCAATGGAAAAATGACCCTTGATTGACTACAGATGAAAACATTGTTTACTAAAACCCATTTAAAAGGTCAACAAGTATAAAGCGGCGCAGCGTCCCTTTCCTTCATAGAGCCGGCAGCAAAGGGTGCAGGACGGAGTCCCTGAGTATGCTTGACAAAAAGATGCTTTCCGTCTAGTTGATGGGCATGCCCAATTGTAATGGCAACACGACGATAGGCAATAAAGACAAGGCACGGGTACAGAAACATAAACTTCTGTTTTCAAGCCTTGCACTTTCACTCGCTACCCATGAATCTTTCTGCAAAGGAGTCTTCAATGGCAAATGATTATGAAAATATTCTTGTTGAGCAGAAAAAGGATATGTGCATTATCACCCTGAACAGGCCTAAACAGATGAACGCATTGAACCTGGGGCTTGTGCGGGATTTGCGGCAGGCATTTGGAGCGGCCAGGTGGGAAGAAGATATCAAGGTCATTATCCTCACAGGGAAGGGGGAGAAGGGTTTCTGTGCAGGTCTGGATCTCAAGGAACGTGCACAGATGAATGAAGAGGAGATCCTCGATTCCCGCGAACAGGAAATCATTCCCCTGTTTCATTATCTGGGTGACTTTCCCAAGCCCATCATCGGGGCCATCAATGGCGTGGCCCTGGGGGGAGGGGCGGAGCTGGCACTGGTATGTGATATTCGCATTGCTGCGCCCAATGCCGGTTTTGGTCAAACAGAGATACGGTGGGGCATGAACCCCTCGGCAGGGGCCTGCCAGAGACTGAGGGTCATTGCGGGGATTGCCGTGGCCAAGGAATTGATTTTTACGGGACGTAAGATCACGGCGGAAGTTGCACATAATCTGGGCATATATTCGCGGGTCGTCCCTTTTGAAGAACTCCTCCCTGAGGCCCTGAAGCTGGGAGAAGAGATTGCAGAGCATTCACGCCACGCACACGGGCAGGCCAAGAAGGTCCATGATTTTGGATCAGGCGTGTCCCATTTGCAGGCCTTTGATTTTGAGGCGTCAAAGGAGTGCTTCTACAGGGGCCAGGCCATGGCCGGTCATAAATCCTTTGTGCCTGGAAGTAGAGATTAGCCAAACCTCCATTTTGACTGAGATTGTAAAGTATCATTAAACCCCAGTTCTATCTGACATTTCCGCACTATGTTCCTCTTTTTTATTGACAAACGAATATCATTCAGATAATAATCGAAAAATATCCTGATACACAATAATCTTCTGTTAAATTAGAATATTACATACTGCAACGACGCTCGGAAACCCCATGTCCAAAAATAATGGGAAAGAAGACACCCGATCCCGCATCATCAGGGCTGCTACAAATCTTTTTGCAGAGCAGGGGTATCAGCAAACGACCATTGCTGAGATAGCAAAGATGGCAGGCCTGGCAGAGGGAAGCATCTATGAGCATTTCCGGGGAAAGGAGGATCTTCTCTTAACGATTCCCGATGAATGGGTTACCAATGCGGTTGAAGAGCTTGAGATACAGCTTTTGGGTATTGAGGGCGCTATCAACAAATTGAGAAAGTTCCTCTGGTGGTATCTTCATTACATCCAATGCGAACCCCAGACCGCCAAAGTAGTATTCCTGTTTCTCAAAACAAACCCTAATTTCCTTCAAACCGATGTCTACCCGAATGTGAAAACCTTTTATGCCTATCTGCTTCGAATTTTCGAGGAGGGCCGCGACTCCGGAGAACTCCCAAAAGACCTGGATCCCTTCGTAGCCAGGAGTATTTTCCTGGGGACCATCGAACACATGGTCATACGTTGGCTCATCAAGGGAATGAGTTATTCATTATTTGATAATCTTGACCAGACATTCAAAATCCTCGTGAATGGCATGAGACAACACCCATCCCAAACCTAAAACTTAAGGAGATGGTATGGGCTCTATTGAAAAATATGCGGAATTGAGAAACAAGACCATACCGGGCCTGCTCCTGGAGAGAGCAAGAGATACTCCCGATGAGGTGGCCTACCGGGCCAAAAGACTTGGAATCTATGCGGAACGGACCTGGTCTGAGTTGGCTCGATTGGTAAGCCGCTGCGCAATGGGACTCAGAAGCATGGGCTTGAAACAGGGGGACCGGCTGGCCCTGATGGGAGATCCCTGTGAAGAGTATATGATCTGTGAGTTGGGCGCAGAGGCTTTAGGCGCGGTCACTTACGGGATTTATCCCACGTCATCGGAAAAGGAAGTCCATTTTTTGATGAAGGATGGGGGTGCATCCATATTCGTGGCAGAAGACCAGGAATATGTGGATCGTATTCTGCCACTTTATGATGAATTACCAAATCTCAGTAAAATAGTCGTTATTGATGACCAGGGCATGTTTATGTATGAGCACCCCGCCATCAGCTCATTTGAAAAACTGATGGAGAAAGGGGAGAATGAGAATCGGGCAGCCCCCGGGGTATTTGAAGATTTGGTCAGAAAGGTGCAACCTTCGGACGATGTTTTTATTGTTTATACCTCCGGTACTACGGGAAACCCCAAAGGGGCGCTTATCAGCCACGGCAAGCACCTGGCAGGGACCTACACCGTCATTGACCGCTTTCCCATCCTGGAAGAAGTACCCCATCGAACTGTGGTGTACCTTCCCCTGTGCCATATCCTGGGAAAGGATGTCGCAATCACGTTGCCCCTTCTCACCAAAATTGTACCCCACTATGGAGAGGACATAGAGGACCTCGGGCAGACCTTTTTTGAAGTAGCCCCAACGATCATTTTTACGGTGCCCAGATACCTTCAAAAATTCGTATCCAATATCATTGTTGGCATTGATAACTCCACCAGAATCAAGAAGTACATATATGCGTTGGCCCTCAAGGTAGGCCGGATACACATCCGGAATATATGGGATGGCAAGAAGAAAGGGTTAATGCACCTCCTTTACTCCTTCCTTTCATTCATTTCTTTCAGACCCATATTGAACAAAATCGGATTTGATCAACTCAAACTCGCAGTTTCGGGAGGCGCCCCTCTGCCTTCTGAAGTCATGGGGTTATGGCAGATCTACGGTGTATCTCTGGCAGAGATGTACGGACAAACGGAGACTGCAGGTGCGATTATTGCCGGCCAGGATCAGGATTTTCCGCGGCCCGGTAATATTGGCGTTCCGCCATCTGGATGGGAGGTAAAACTGGGTGAGAACAATGAAATTCTTTCCCGTAGCATTGATATTTTTGAAGGCTATTGGAACAATCCCGAATTGACCAACGACGTTATCGATGCAGAGGGGTGGCTTCATACGGGGGATGTGGGGGAATGGACCCCCGAAGGTAACCTCAAGATTGTTGACCGGGTGCGTGACATCATTGTCACATCTGGTGGCAAGAGCCTCAGCCCGACATATATAGAGAATGCCTTGAGGGCCAGTCCCTATATCAGCGAAGCGATGGTCGTCGGCAATAATCGAAAATATATTTCCGCATTGATTGAAATTGATTTTGAGACGGTGTCGGCCTGGGCCCGTCTTCACAATGTCTCCTACACCGGGTTTACCAGTCTTTCCCACCACCCTGAAACCGACAAGCTCATAGGCGCAGAGATAGAGAGGTGCAACCAGGATCTGGCGCGGGTTGAACAGGTCAAGACCTTTCGGATTATTCATAAGGAACTGGATCCGGAAGAAGAAGGAGAGCCCATCACCCCCACGAGAAAGGTCAAAAGGGAACTCATGTACCGCAAATTTGAGGACCTGGTGAATTCCATGTATAGCGACAAGGAAGAGAGGCTTGTCGCTGCAGAAATTGGGGATATATTAACGTGATCTGGAACCTTTAACCCTTACGCAGAAAGGAGGTCCATATGTTTAGGAAAAGTGTTTTAGGGATGGTGACGATCGTAATGATTTTGGTTTTCTTAGCGACACCGGCCATGGCCAAGGATGCCTACAGAGTGGGAATTACCATGGCCATCACAGGTCCGGGATCAGGGACCTATGGCCCCATGAAGGATGCCTTTGATATCTATTTCAAAGATCTCAACGGAAAAGGAGGCATCAACGGGCATCCGGTGGAGTTGATCTTTGAGGATAATGCGGCACAGCCCTCAAAGGCGGCGGCACAGGCCAAAAAGTTAGTCACCCAGAAAAAGGTGCACCTCTTGATCAATGCGAGCCTGTCAAGCACCTATGCACCGGTCATTAAGATTGCCAAGCAGTACAAGGTCCCCGTTTTGTTTTCCGGCGGGGTGTGCCCCAAGGATGTGTATCCGCCAAAGGCGGATTCCAATCAGTTCTGCTCTACAGCATATGCGGCCCAGTATGACAGCCGTTTTGCCCTGGCCTTTATCAAAGAGGAGGCAAAGGGCCCGGTGAAGTTGGGGTTGGCTGCTATGAACATCCCTGTCTCCAGGGGAGAAATTGATTTCGCAGAAAGACTTTCCAAAACCATGGGAATCGAAGCGGTGGATAAAGAAATCATACCGCCTCCCACACCCGACTACACACCCTTTGCTACAAAGATTAAGAATGCAGGCGCAAACTGGGCCTATTCATGGGCGCCCTGGATCACCCAGGTGAGGACCTTTGAGTCATTGCGCAAACTCGGATGGCAGGGGAAATACCTGGCCTATGCCCATGTCAATGCGGAGGAGGAACTGCAACGGCTGAAGGATGACGGGTTTTACGTATTCGGGACCAACGCCCTTTTTACCGATAACACGGAGATGCACCAAAAGATCAAGGAGGCCAGTTCCAGGGAAAAAACAATTTACCCCTATCACAAGCTCACCGAGGGATGGATCGCCTCAATGGTGCTCAAGGCAATATTTGAAGGGACTCCCTGGCCTGCGACCCCGGACAAGGTGCGCAGCGCCATGATTAAAGTCAACGTGGACATGGAGGGACTCAAGGGGGGACCCTTGGTATGGACCATGACCAACCACTATCGAACCACCACCTTTTACAGGGTCTATCGCTGGGATACAAAAAAGAACGGGATCGTTATTGTGAAAGACTGGACCCCCCTGGAAGTGAAATAGGTGGCAAACCGTCTGTTTCCGGTCTGTTGGGGAACGTATACAAGAGTACTTCGTCTCAACTGACCGGGGGCAGCCCTTCCAGGCATATAAAAACCGCTCCAGAGGGCCCCGTACTGTCGAAGATCCCGTTTCTGCGGGGCCACGGGGAGATTTACTTGCAGTGAACAGGTCAATCATGAAGGGTGTGCGCCATGCAACTCATCGTTAATGTGGTCCAACTGGCCGCTCTCTATTGCCTCATTTGCTGCGGCTATGTCCTGGTATACAGGGCCAGTCGCGTTCTCAATCTCGCCCATGGTGAAATGATGGCCATTGGCGGGTATTTTCTCTTCACCGTCGTCATTGGAGTGATTGCAGATCCTATCCTCTCATTCCTGCTGGCATGTCTATTAAGTCTCGTTTTGGGCTTTGCCGTCTATTTCTTTCTTATGCGGTTTATGGCCGGGGAATCGGTTTTTGCTGCGGTTCTCGTGACCGTTGCCCTTGGCATTCTGCTGAGGGGTTTGATGACGCTCATCTGGACCTCCCAGTCATTTCATCCGCTACAGCATCTCAAGATTGAAAATGCGGCGGTTCGCATATCAGAGAATGCCGTCATTTCGACCTTCGGAATAGTCATGGTTCTTGCTGCATTTTTCCTCTATGCGGCCCTGTTCCTCAGCTTCAAATTCACCCGGTGGGGTCTCAGGATGCGGGCTGTGGGCGAGAAACCCCTTCTGGCATCCCAGCGCGGTATCGGACTTCACAAGTTTTATGCACTTTCATGGGGGATTGCAGTATTCAGTGGTGGATTGGCAGGAATGATCCAGTCCTG
>JAFDIX010000279.1 GCA_019307805.1 Deltaproteobacteria bacterium
TCCCAGTTCTCAGAGGGGACCGTCCAGTCCTCCCTGGCGGCATAAAAAATCTTCCACCAGAACTTCATGTCATCCGGTTCCCCAAAGGGTTCCTTGGAATTGATGGTCACCAGGATATTGGCACCCTTCTTGTCTACAGGTGCGTAGAATCCCGGGAAACCCTCGTCCTCATCCATCTCCTTGCTCAAGTCCGCCAGGAGAAAAAGGAAATCATCCCTGGGAATTCCCAGGTTGTTTCCCCTTTCCAGGTCCATGACCACGCCCTTGTGGATTGGGCCCGGGACCTTGTCCCGTTCGCGCAGGCCCCTGGCCCGGCGCAACATCTTGAGGATCTCCACCCCCTGTGGGCAGGCGTACTCGCACCTGCCGCATAAAGTGCAAATCCATGGAAACCGTGAATCAATGAGTTCCTGGTCCAGCCCAAGGGCTGCCATCCGGACCGCCTTTCTCGGGTCCATGCCGTCCACCCCCGTAACAGGACAGCCCCCTGCGCAGGTGCCGCAGGTAAAACAGACATCGGCCCACTCAGGAGCGACCCTTAGTCTGCTCTCCCTGGGATTAATGGCTAAAGGTTCCATGCATTGACCTCCTATGAATGACTGCGGTTATCTTTTTGTTGGTTTGTAAAATCGTACATTTAAAACGATCAAAATTTATATCTTTCTAACCAAAAAATGTCAATCGGGAAAATGTGAAAAAATTCTTTTGTTACCCATTTCAGCATGCTAAAGCTAAGAAATTCTCTTAGAACAGGCGCCCATCCACCCATTAGTTCAGTTAAAAAATAGTTAAATTGTAGCTATAATGTAAATATTTTTATTGCCAATGGCAAACCAATGGTTTATATATGCCGATACTTAAATTTCAAACAAGTCCTTTTCCCACAGAAGGATCAAATCGGGAAAAAATCAATAAGGAGGAACACTTATGGAATTCGGATTAAGCGAAGAACTCCAGATGTTGCGGGACATGGCCCGTGACTTTGCAGCAGAACAGATCGCCCCCTTTGCCGATGAATGGGACGAGAAGCATTATTTGCCCTATGAAGAAGTCATGAAACCCATGGGCGAACTGGGATTTTTTGGAACTGTGATACCGGAGGCCTATGGCGGAAATGAGATGGGCTGGACTGCGGCCATGATCCTGACCGAAGAAATTGCCAGGGCATCCAGCTCTCTCAGGGTCCAGATCAACATGCAAGCCCTGGGCTGTGCTTATACAATATGTACCTACGGGTCAGACGAACTCAAGGAAAAGTACGTTCCAAAATTGGTCAGTGCCGAGTACCTGGGATGCTTCGCCATCACCGAACCCAATGCGGGTTCGGATGTCATGGCCATGAAATCCACTGCAGAAGACAAGGGGGATCACTGGCTCATCAATGGATACAAGACATGGATATCCAATGCCATGGTGGCGGATGCCGTGATTTTTTATGCCTATACGGACAGGGAGGCGAGGGGCAAGGGATTGAGTGCCTTTGTGATCGAGCCCAAGAATTTCAACGGTGTCACCACGACAGACCTGGACAAAATCGGTTCACGATCTTCCCCCACCGGAGAGCTCATACTGGAGGACACGAAGGTCCCCAAGGACAATATTCTGGGCAATCCAGGAGATGGAGCAAGGATCGTCTTCGGTTCTTTGAACCAGACCCGCCTGTCGGCAGCGGCCGGCGGAATCGGTTTGGCCCAGGCGTGCCTGGATGCAGCCACTTCCTATTGTAAAGAACGGGAGCAGTTCGGAAAACCCATTGGTCAGTTCCAGATGAATCAGGACATGATAGCTCAAATTGCCTGTGAAATTGAAGCCGCCCGCCTCATGGTCTACAAGGCGGCATGGCAGAAGGATCAGGGACAACTGGGGAACACCCTCGAAGTGGCCCAGGCAAAGTACCTTGCTGGAGAAGTGGCGGTCAAAGCCTCCCACGTGGCCATGAAAATCCTGGGAGCCTATGGCTATTCCACGGAATATCCGGTTGCCAGATACTACCGGGATGCACCCACCTACCAGATCGTCGAAGGGTCCACCAACATCTGCAAGTGGATTACGGCCCTGGATCAATTGGATATTCGTAAAGCAAATAAATAATACAGAATTTCTGCATAAGTCCTATGTGGCTTGTGACCGTTTAAACGGAGGAATGAAGAGATGAAACCCTATTTTGAGAAAATGACCCCTATTGGGAAGGCCCTCACCGATAAGCAAAAGGAAGGGGCTGCTGAAAACATTGCCCAAATCAAAGAAGTGGAAAAAGAGGTCTCCGAGGCCGTTGAAGCTGTAAAAAACGCAGGCATTCCGGCCGAGGTGATCAAGAAACGCGGTCAGATGACGGTATGGGAGAGGCTTGAGCATCTTGTCGATCCCGGAACCTGGTGTCCTCTTCACACCTTGTACAATCCCCAATCCAATGAAGAGGGGACCACGGGTGTCGTCGACGGGTTGGCCAAGATCAACGGCAAATGGGCCGTGGTCATCGGCTTTGACAATAAGGTCATGGCAGGGGCCTGGATCTCCGGACAGGCGGACAATCAACTCAGGGCCACGGACCTCGCCAAGCGGCTGCATGTCCCCCTGGTCTGGATCGTCAACTGCAGTGGCGTCAAGCTCACTGAACAACAGGAAGTCTATGCCAACAGGCGGGGCAACGGCACTACATTTTACCGTCACGCGGAATTGGAGAAACTGGGTGTGCCCATCATAGCGGGCATTTACGGTACCAACCCGGCAGGCGGTGGTTATCAGGGGATCAGTCCCACCATTCTCGTGGCCCACAAGGATGCCAACATTGCAGTGGGCGGAGGAGGCATTGTAAGCGGCATGAGCCCAAAGGGCTCCTTCGATGAGGACGGGGCAGAACAGCTTATCGAGGCGACCCGCCATTTTAAACAGGTACCGCCGGGCAGCGTCCCTATCCACTACAATGAAACAGGTTTTTTCAAAGAGGTCTATGACACGGAAGAGGCCGTACTCGATGCACTCAAGAAATACATGGACATGGTACCCGCCTATGATCCGCATTTTTTCAGAGTGGCTGAACCCAAGGAGCCCAAATTTCCAGAAGATGATATCAACAGTATTCTCGCCTTTAATCAAAAGCGGAGTTACAGCTTTGATGAAATGCTGGCACGCATTTTTGACAACAGCGAACACATGGAATTCAGGCCCGATTATGGCCCGGAGGTATACACGGGACTGGCCAAAATCGACGGTCTTCTCGTGGGTTTTATCGGGAACAAACAGGGTTTTCTCGGGCAGAACTACCCCGAGTACGCCACCTACCCCGGTATTGGCGGGAAGCTCTACCGACAGGGCCTTATCAAGATGAATGAATTCGTCACCCTCTGCGGCCGGGACAGGGTCCCCATCGTCTGGTTCCAGGACACATCAGGCATCGACGTGGGTGATATCGCTGAGAAGGCGGAACTCCTGGGTCTGGGCCAGTCTCTCATCTATTCCATTGAGCAGACGGATGTGCCCCAGATGTGCATCGTCCTCAGGAAGGGAACGGCTGCGGCCCATTACATCATGGGCGGGCCCACGGCCAACAACCACAATGCATTCACCCTGGGAACCCCCACTACCGAAATCTACGTCATGCACGGTGAGACTGCGGCTGCTGCCTCATTTGCCAGAAGGCTGGTCAAGGAAAAAGATGCTGATCGGCCTCTGGGGCCTGTCATCGACAAGATGAACGCCCTGGCAAAACAGTACTATGACCAGTCAAGGCCCGTGTATTGTGCCCAGAGGGGGTATGTGGACGAAATCGTATCATTTGCAGATATGAGAAAATATATGGTGGCATTTGCAGGCTGTGCCTACCAGAACCCCACGTCTATTTGCCCCCAGAACCACATGATGCTCCCCAGGATCATCAAAGGATAATCCCCCCGCCCCCACTTTACCAAAAGGGGGGGGCGAAAGAGAAATTGATTCAGGACCTTTGGTCATCCCCCTTTTTAAAGGGGGACCGAGGGGGATTTCTCTGCAGTCTCTTGTATTATATGAAAAATCAAGGCAATAATACATAATGCAAACTGTCTGAAGGAGGCTCTCTTACTATGGAGGATTTGACAAAAAAGGTCATCATCCCGGTGGATGGTTCTAAAAATGCTCTGAAATCCCTTAAATACCTGGATCTCGTGTTCAAGATGGATCACAATCTGGATGTGGATCTGGTCTATATCACGCCCTCCCTGACAAGTGCATTCGGTAATGAACCCATGGATAAAGAGACCTACACCAGTCTCTCGATCGCGGAAAAAAAGATTGTAAACAAGGGAGAACGTATTCTCCAGGATGCAAAAAACACACTTGTCAAAATGGGATTCGATGAAGAACGGATCAAGACGGTTTCCAGAAAAAAGCAAATCGGCATTTCCCAGGATATTTGCGTTTTTGCAGAGAGTACCCGGGTGGATGCCGTCCTTGTTACCAGGCGGAGTCATACGGATCTGGAGACCTTCTTCATGGGCAGGGTGACCGACAGACTTGTGGAGCAGTGCAAAAACGCCCCGGTCTGGATTGTTGGCGGAAGTGTCGATTCCAAAAAGGTCCTGATATGTGTGGACAGATCGGGAAATGCCCTGCGGGCGGTAGATCATGTCGGCTTCATGCTCTCGGGAACCGACTGCCAAATCACCCTTTTCAACACCATGCGCGATCTCAAGCGCATGATACCCAAAGAGGTTGTTGAAGAGGCCCCGGAGCTTGAAAAACTCTGGGAAGAAAAAGCGGCAAGAGAAGTGGGCGAAACTATGAAAAAGGCCAAGGCCATGCTCATTGAGGCAGGAATCCCGGAGGAGCAGATATCCAAGAGGGTCGTGCAAGGAAGCCGCAGTCCCGGTGATGATATTATCAAGGAGGCCAAGCAAAAGGGCTATGGCACCATTGTGATGGGACGACGGGGGATTTCCGGTTTCAAAGAATTTGTTTTTGGCAGTGTTACAAAGAAAATCCTGAATCAGGCT
>JAFDIX010000280.1 GCA_019307805.1 Deltaproteobacteria bacterium
TGTTCGACGTTCATCTTTTTTCTGTTTGATATTTGAACTTTCAATAAATCGATGAACTTCCAACAAAGCAAATCCCCTCTGGGGATAACCAAAGCCGGGCTCTCCCTCCAGGCCGTAGGCCCTATGGGCCGGAGGCTGGACCCGGATATTTACTCCCTGAACCCATGTCCATAGAAAAAATGAAAAACCAACTGGACCATGTCATGCTCAAGGACAGGGAGGCCCTGTCCCGGAGGCTGGACAGGTTTGTGCGCAGGAAGAGGGACAAAAATTCCGGCAAGGAGGTTCCGCGGGAGCTGGTTTACCTGGAAAGACGGATCAGGGCCTCCATGGAGGAGAGAAAAAATCGGCAGCTCCACAGACCTGACATTACCTATCCTGAAAATCTACCCATAACATCCAGGCGGAAAGAGATAATCCGGGCTATCAGGAAGCACCAGGTCGTGATTATTGCGGGCGAAACCGGTTCCGGAAAGAGCACCCAGATCCCCAAAATGTGCATCGAGGCCGGGCGGGGCATCAGAGGGATGATAGGCTGCACCCAGCCCAGAAGGATAGCCGCCATCACCATCAGCAGCAGGATTGCAGAAGAGCTGGGCGAGGAGGTGGGCCGGTCGGTTGGGTACAAGATCCGGTTCAGGGACAAGACCCATTCCGAAGCATACATCAAGGTTATGACGGATGGGATGCTGTTGGCCGAAACCCAGCAGGACTCTCGTTTTTATCAGTATGATACCCTGATTATTGATGAGGCACATGAGCGGAGCCTCAATATTGATTTTCTCCTGGGAATCCTCAGGAAACTCCTCCCCACAAGACCGGAACTCAAGGTCATCATCACCTCGGCCACACTGGATACGGAAAAATTTTCAAAGGCCTTTACCCGGGCTCCGGTGGTGAGAGTGGAGGGCCGCATGTACCCGGTGAATGTGGACTTCATGCCCATGGACAGATCACTCGAGGACGCCGGAGATCAGACCTACGTAGATATGGCGGTCAAGGCGGTGGACAGACTTTGGGCCAAAGGCCTCTCCGGTGATATTCTGATCTTTATGCCCACCGAGCAGGATATCCTGGAGACCTGTGAAAGGATCGAAGGCAGAGGACACCCCGGTGTCACCATCCTTCCCCTCTTTGCCAGACTCACTGCAGGGGAGCAGGGCAGGGTCTATTCCGTCAAGGGACGAAAGATTGTGGTGGCCACCAACGTGGCAGAGACCTCCCTGACCATCCCGGGGATCAGCTATGTCATTGATACGGGACTTGCCCGCATCTCTCGATACCTGCCCAGCACCAGGACCACAAGTCTCCCCATTACTTCTGTCTCCAGAAGCAGCGCAGACCAGCGAAAGGGGCGCTGCGGCCGGGTTCAAAAAGGGACATGTATCCGGCTCTATTCTGAAGAGGATTATGAGTCCAGGGAGAAATTTACACCTCCTGAAATTCTTCGATCCAACCTGGCTGAAGTCATCCTGCGCATGATTTTCCTGAAGCTGGGGGATATCGCGGCCTTTCCCTTTGTTGACCCTCCCACACAAAGAAGCGTCAAGGATGGTTTTGATACCCTCGTGGAACTGGGGGCCATTACCCGGAAAGGAAAAGGCCACACCCTCACGGAAAAGGGACGTATCATGGCACGGATGCCCATGGATCCAAAGATTTCCCGAATGGTCCTCGAGGCCCATAAAGAGGGGTGTGTCAGGGAGGTAGCCATCATTGCATCGGCACTGAGTATTCAGGACCCCAGGGAAAGACCCTCCGGCAGGGCCTCTGAGGCGGACCGGGTCCACACCCCATTCGAGGACGCTGCTTCGGACTTTATCACACTGCTCAACATATGGAACCGCTACCATCATACCTGGGAACGGCTCAAGACCCAAAACAAGATGCGAAAATTCTGTAAACAGCACTTCCTTTCGTTCCCCCGCATGCGGGAATGGATCCACATCCATGATCAGATTACGCACATCCTGCGGGAGCAGAAGATTCCCTTGGGTGCCAGGGGCAGGCGGGAGATGACACCAGTCCTCTATGCAGGTATCCACAGGGCAATATTGAGTGGCTACCTTTCCAGTATTGCAGTCAAAAAGGAGAAAAATTTCTTTCAGTCGACCAGGGGCAGGGAGGTCATGGTCTTCCCCGGATCCACCCTCTTCAACAGGACCCCCCAATGGGTCGTGGCTGCGGAGGTGGTCAAGACGTCACGGCTCTTTGCCAGGACCGTGGCCAGGATCGATGTGAACTGGCTCGAAGAACTGGGCGGGCGTTTGTGCCGTTCGTCCTATTCCGGCCCCCACTGGGAAAAATCCCGGGGGGAGGTCCGTGCCTGGGAACAGGTCTCTCTGTTCGGTCTGGTGATCGTGCCCCGGCGAGGGGTCTCCTATGGCCCAGTGGACCCCAATGAGGCCCATGAGATATTCATTCGGTCCGCTCTTGTGGAAGAAGAGGTAAAGGAGCCCCTGTCCTTTCTCAAGCATAACCAGGGCCTCATCAAAAGACTTGAATCCATGGAAGACAAGGTTCGAAGGCGGGACATTCTGGTGAGCGGGGATGTGCTGGCTGACTTCTACTCCCGGAGACTCAAAGGGGTCCATGATATTGGAACACTGAAAAAGAGAATCAAGGAGGGGGGCGGGGATGGATTCCTGAAACTTGGGGAGGATGATCTGATACGTTCCTATCCGGATGAGTCGGAATTGGAGCGTTTCCCGGATTCTTTGTCCCTGGGGGATGCCGAATTCAGAGTCTCCTACAACTTTGCTCCCGGCAAGGAGGAAGATGGCGCCACCATTTCCATTCCAGCCTCCCTGGTCTCCAGGATCCCGCCGGAGCACCTGGACTGGGGTGTGCCTGGGCTGTTCCGGGAAAAGGTTACCGCAATCATTAAGGGGCTCCCGAAACGTTACAGGAAACAACTGGTACCGGTTAACAGGACCGTGGAAGTCATCCTTCAGGAAATGGAACAACAGGGGCGGTCCCTGTTGACGTGCCTGTCAGAGTTCGTCTACCGGAGACTCGGAGTGGAAATCCCGGCATCGGTCTGGTCTTCGGTGGAGATCCCTGAATATCTCACCATGCGCGTCGCAGTGACCGACCACAGGGGACGGGAACTGGAATCGGGACGGGATATCCGCCTCCTTGGCAAAGACAGGAAACATTCCCCTGCAAAGGAACCAACCGCCTCGTGGAGGGCGGCCCGAAAAAAATGGGAAAGGGAAGGTATCAGAGAGTGGGATTTTGGGCCGATTCCGGAGAGTATTTCACTGGGGCCGCATCAGCATGCCTATCCGGGGTTGGAGGCCGAAGATACGGGCGTGAATCTGCGGCTTTTCTCCACCCATGAAGAGGCATTGGAGAGCCATCAAAAAGGTGTGCAGAGCCTGTTTTGTCTTTTCCTGGCAAAAGACCTCAAATACATGAAAAGGAACCTGCGGCTCTCCAAAGGGGAGAATGAGGGGACCGTTTACTTCGGAGGGGCAGACCAGGTTGAGAAGGACCTCTACGACAGCCTTGTGCGGCGACTCTTCTGCCGTGACATTCGAACGCCGGAGGCATTTGAAGCCCATTTGGAGATGGTGAGACCAAACCTCCTCACCGAAGCGGGGGACTTCAGGGCCAAGGCCCTGGAGATAGTGGAGGCCTATTGCAAGACCCGATCGGTCCTCCACAACATTGAAACGACCAACCATGCCGGCAGGGCGGTACAGACCCTCTGTGAAGAAATCCGGAAGGATTTGGACACCATTTTGCCAAAGGACTTCCTGCACCGCTACCCAGGGGAACGGCTCGACCATATCCCCAGATATCTCAAAGCCATGCAGATCAGGGCAGAGCGGGGTGCCCATGACCCGGAAAAAGATCGCCGGAAGATAGCCCGGATGGCCCCTTTTGTGAGCGTCTTTCTGAAAATGAGAGATGGGATGTCCCCCCATGCGTCACCAGAGAAAAGGGAGGCCATGGAGGCATTGTACTGGATGATGGAGGAATACAGGGTCTCCCTCTTTGCCCAGGAACTCAAGACCCCGTTGCCCGTTTCCGCAAAACGCCTTGAAAAGAGAATGAGAGCACTTGAAAGAATGGTATGAAAGAAAATTTTGACACAAAAAGCCTTGTTTTTGAAAAGACTTGAACATCATGGTGCTTTCTGTAATTATCTTAATACCTGAATCTTGCATGAAAATTAATGAGAAGTTTGAATAATATTTAAAAACAACTGATTATGAGGTTTTTAGCAGTAAAGCAAAATACCTAATTGGTAAAAAGGATGATAGTCGATTTATCTCATTAATATTCACTCTGCGGGCGAGGCGGAGGCTTCCATCTGCTGTGTTATTAAGGGCTCGAAGTAAAAAACTACGACTTCGCCCTTAAGTGCCTTGCATATGAAAGCCTCCGACTCGTGCAAAATCCAGGTAATAAATTGAGTAACGTTTGAAAACTCTCCCAAGCGGGGAGATATCGCAGCATATCCCTTTTGGCACCTGCTCAGGGACTAAGGGTTCCCGCAAAAATAAGGGAAGGAGGAGGAATCATGTATCGGCCCATGCATATATCTGCACTGGCGGTAGATAGCCTCACCAGGAGTCCCATCGTCCTACTCAAGGAAATTGACGGAGAAAGAACGCTTCCCATATGGATCGGCTTACTGGAAGCCAATGCCATCGCCGTTGAGCTTGAGGGCATCCAGCTGGCCAGGCCGATGACCCACGATCTGGTTAAAAACATCTTTGAAATGATTGACGTCCAGGTGGCGCGAATTGAAATTACGGAGCTTAAGAATAACACCTTCTTTGCCCTTATCCATATTAAGTATAAAGATCAGGAGTTCACCATCGATTCAAGGCCGAGCGATGCTTTGGCGCTTTCCCTGAGAGTGGGAGCGCCCATTTTCGTGGCCGAAGAGGTCATCGAAGGTTCCCTTCAGATTGAGTTTCAGGCGGAACCCGAGGATAAGACGGAG
>JAFDIX010000281.1 GCA_019307805.1 Deltaproteobacteria bacterium
CAACCTGGAAACATTTCTGGCAGGATGCCATGATTTTGTCAGGAAGGCCCCGGACATGGCCGGGGATTATGGACTGGAAAAAGTGCGTGAAAAGGCGGTCTGTCTGCCACCGGGCATTGATTTTTCAGAGATTGACCGGGCCGCGGACCCTGGTGAAGGAAATGCACATCCTGTGATTGTCTGGAATCACCGCTGGGAGCATGACAAAAATCCCGAGCCGTTTTTTGAGGCCCTGTTCGCATTGGACCGCCGGGGCATTGATTTCAGGCTTATTGTCATGGGACAGTCCTTCAAGGATCAGCCTCCCATATTCCAAAGGGCGCGGCAAAGGCTTGCCCACCGGATCATGCATTTCGGAACCGCATCATCCCGAAAGGAATACGCACGATGGCTGCGCAAAGGGGATATTGTCGTATCCACCGCGACCCATGAGTTCTTCGGCATGGCAGTGCTGGAGGCGGTGCGGGCCGGATGCAGGCCCCTGCTCCCGAACCGCCTCTCCTATCCTGAAAACTTTCCCGATGAATTTTTATATGATGACGGGGCATTTCCGGAAAGACTCATTGAGAGCCTGGAGCAGGGAAGACTTTCGACGGACCAATCAAGGTCACTCACCGAGAAATTCTCCTGGAACACCCTTGCCGATGAATACACCACCGTTCTCTTGCATACAAAAAAATGATGAGAGAATCCGTCTTACGCATTCCGAATTCTCTTGTCCCTCACCCTTTCCCGCTTAATTTGTTTTAGAACCAACGTCCCATACTTTTTCCCTCTAATCTCCTCAGCCTTTACTGTTTACAGCTCATTCCTTACGGTTTACTATAGCGAGCCAGCGCCAATTCTTAATAACCCTTCACGTCTTTGTTTTAACCAATAATTCCGGAGTTAAATGCAATGCCCTCTCAAAAGAAAGAAAAGGCAGTCAAGATACCTTCCGAACGGGTTGAAGAGACAATTTTGTTAATACGAGGTCAAAAAGTCATTTTGGATGTTGACTTGGCAGAGCTCTATGGAGTCCCAACGAAAGCCCTCAAGCAGGCTGTCAGAAGAAATAAGGATCGATTTCCAAAAGATTTCATGTTTGAACTCACAAAGGATGAAATCACCAACTTGAGGTCACAATTTGTGACCTCAAGTTTAGTCCAACAATGGGGAGGGACAAGGTACAAACCTATGGCCTTTACCGAACAAGGTGTCGCCATGCTCTCCAGTGTTTTGCGGAGCAAACGCGCAGCGCAAGTCAATATCGAGATCATGCGGGCCTTTGTGCGTTTGCGGCAGATGCTGTCCGCTCATAAGGATATGGAGCGCAAAATTGCTGACCTGGAGAAGAAATACGACGAACAATTCGGTGTGGTCTTCGAGGCGATTCGGCAACTAATGGCCCCTCCTGATAAAAGGCAAAGGAAGATAGGCTTTGAGGTAAAGGAATCAAAGTCCCGTTACAGCAAAAAGAAGAAGGCAAAGTAGCAAGGCAACGGTCTTCCGCCTTGCTCTCCGTTCTTCGCTCTCTGCTCTCCTTGGAACGCCATCTTGTCACGCCATAGCTTCAGCGACGGCGGCTGCCCTCAGTCCTCCCCCCTCCGCCCCTGTCAGCCATAGCTTTAGTGAAGGCTGATTCCGCCTTCTCTTGTCCCTTGTCACCCGTTACTATTATTGTTATTCTTTAACCTACAATCCTCCTAATTTAACCATTCAACCATTAAACTAATCTCTAAATATGAGCGGAGGGAGTTGCCATGACCGAGACCAGAAGGACCTATTGCGGACTGTGCCATCCACGATGCGGCCTTGTGCTGGAACTGGAAAACGGTAAGGCCGTGAGTGTCAAAGGCGACAAAGAGCACCCCATCACCCGGGGCATGCTGTGCAGCCGGGGGCGCCTGATGATCGACCATCTCTATCATCCTGACAGGATCAATTACCCTCTCAAGCGGGCAGGTGAACGGGGGGGCGGGCAGTGGGAACAGGTGAGCTGGGACCAGGCCCTGGATGAAGTGGCAGGGAAACTGGCGGACCTGCGGGATCAATACGGGGCCGAGACCCTCGCCTTTACCCATGGTACCAAGCGCACCCTGCACTGGGACGAGCGCCGATTCTACAACCTCTTTGGATCCCCCAATGTTTGTGGTGCAAACAATGTCTGCATGTGTCCGAGTCAGGCCGTGGAATATGCCACCTACGGCGGCTTTTCCTGGGGAGACATACGCCAGACAAGATGCGTGGTTCTCTGGGGGGCCGGTCCTTCCCAGTCTAATCCAGGACTCTTTGGTGCCATTACCATGGCCAAGAAAAAGGGGGTCCCCCTCATTGTGGTGGACCCGCGCCGAATTCGGGAGGCGGAGATGGCGGACATCTGGCTCCCCATACGTCCTGGTACTGATGTGGCCCTGATGCTGGGCTGGCTCAGGCTGATTATTGAAGAGAATCTCTATGATAAGGACTTTGTTGCCGACTGGACCGTCGGTTTTGAAGATCTCAAGGGGGCAGTGGCCGAATATACACCCGAGCGGGTGGCGGAGATCACCTGGCTTACACCGGAGCAGGTCATGGAGTCCGCCCGCATGTATGCCACGAGCCGGCCTGCCATGATCACCTGGGGCTTTGGTATTGACAAACAGGGCCTGAATGCCACCCAGGCCGCACGTGCCAGGAGCATTCTGCGGGCTGTCACAGGAAACCTGGATGTGCCGGGAGGAGAGCCCCTCGGGTGGGCAGACCCCATCGGCCGTATCGTCGGTCATGACGCCCTGGAGCTCAATGAGGTCCTTCCTGCAGAGCAGCGGGCCAAGCAACTGGGTGCGGATGAGTACCCCTTTTTCGGATTTCCCGGATGGGAGCGTAACGAGGCAGCCAACCGCAGGCTTCCTTCAGAATACATGCATCCGCCCATGGCCGACCAGACCTGCGTGGCCCACGCACGGTCGGTCTTCCAGGGCATGCTGACTGGAGACCCCTATCCGGTGAAGGCAGCCATCTCCCTGGCGAGCAATCCCCTGCTGTCCCTGGCCAATGTGAGACAGACCTACGAGGCCCTGAAGTCTCTGGAGCTTTACGTGGTAGGAGAATACTATCTTACCCCTTCGGCGGCTCTGGCCGACTATGTCTTTCCCATCTGCACCACCGTGGAGACCACAGAACTGTGGCAATCCCAGGACTTCTGTGTGGCCTGTCCAAGGGCTATCGACCCCCTCTATGAACGGCGCAATACCTATGACTTCTGGCGAGGACTGGCAACGCGGCTCGGTCAGGCGGAACACTGGCCATGGGAGACGGTGGATGCGGTGTGGGATTACTGTCTGGCCCCTGTGGGGCTCAACTTTGAAAAGCTGGTGGAGCAGAACGGCATCTTCGGCCGCAGGGAATATAAGCAATATGAGAAACTGGGGTTTGGGACCCCCTCGGGCAAGGTGGAATTGCGGTCGAGCACCTTTGAGGCCCTGGGCTGCGAGCCCCTGCCCGTGTACAGGGAGATGCTCCACAGTCCCGCGGGCGATCCCGGGCTGGCGGAAGAGTATCCCCTGGTCTTCATCTCGGGAAGCCGCTTCATGCCCATGTACCACTCCGAGCAGCGGCAGATTGCGGCGGCCAGGGAGAAGCGGCCGGATCCGATCGTGACGCTTCACCCCCAGACGGCTGCAGAACTGGGTATGGCAGAAGGGGAGTGGGTGAAGGTCGAGACGCCCCAGGGGAGCGCTCGCATGCGGTTGAAACTCTCGGATATGGTGGACCCGCGCATGGCTGATGCGGATCACGGGTGGTGGTTTCCGGAGCGTTCAGAGGTCGACCTTTTTGGCGTATTTGAGTCCAATGCCAATATCCTCTGCCCGGACGGAATTTTGCAGCCCCGAGATCGGAGGCTGGCCCCACACCGCACTACTCTGCCGCGTTATCAAGCAGGAATGAGAGACACAAAGCCTGTTACAGCGGGGCCACTTGCCTGTCGAAGCGAAGCGAAGATCCCGTTCGCGGGGCCCCGTTAAATTTTCCCAAAGGGAAACGACAACACCGATTTAACTACGCCTTTACAAAACTCCTAAAAATAGTTAAGTTTTTAATTAGGGGCATACAATGAAAGTACCGAAGCATCGTGATATAGAAAATGACAAGGGCGGCAGGAGAGCCGGCTCTGACCGCAGAAGGGCGATGAACGGGTCCCCTGTGAATTCTTGCAGAAGAAACGGTGATCGCAGGGCCGGTAATGACCGAAGGAAGAAAGTTAACCCCAGAGTCCCCGTGAAATGGGATGGACTTTTAGAGCGAAGAGCCTCCCTTTGGAGATTCCACCACTTTACCTGGCGTATGCGCCGCCAGGGTTACAGGCGCTGCAGCCTCCTCTACCCACCTCTCTACCGCGGATTCTAACCCCTCCACCCTTCTCTCTTTATCCATCATTAGTTATAATTAAGAATTCAAAATTGAGAATTGGAAATTGGATATTCTTAATCCAAACTCTTGCCTGATTCCATGGTATGATATATTGCAATACCAGAGGTGAAGCTATGAGCACGGCAAAGATCGCGATAACCATGGAAGAGAAACTCCTGAAGAGGCTCGATCGCCTGGTCAAATCAAATATTTTCCCAAATCGGAGCAGGGCCATCCAGGAGGCGGTTGAGGATAAGATTTCCAGGATGGACAGAAATCGACTGGCGCGCGAGTGCACAAAGCTGGATGCGGAATTTGAACAGAACATGGCAGAAGAGGGCCTTGGTTCGGAGATGGAAGAGTGGCCAGAATACTAAGGGGGGATATCATCCGGGCGGATCTTAATCCCTAATCCCTTTTTCCCCATTCAACGATTTAATCAACGAATCAACCATTACCTCAGCGCCGGCAGATTGAGGTCCTTTTCCCATTCAGAGATCGTGATGTCGAGCAGTTGCTCCGCTCCCCCCTTAGGTAACGCATCCTTTGCCAGAACCACATAGGGTGCGCAGGTCAGGGCACAGCCCACATAGCCTTCCGGTATCCATTGGGTCCTATAACCGACGAAGATGGCCTTATACTTCACCTTGGAATCATCCCCGCAGCGGATGACGCTGATTGCGATATTCTCCAACAATCGGTCCAGATAGGCCTTGCGGGCCTGTTCGCTTTCAGCCGGAATCGAATCGCCTGCGTCTTCAATGAAAAGATTGGAATCCTTTTGTCGGTCTTCCGCGATGGCCAGGGCAATCGCACACCAGACCGAGGTGGGGCCTTTGACGGTTATTGATTTTACCGCACATTTCACATGGGCTCCCGGCAGGATGGGGAATCGCCTTTTTTCAGTCGTCCCAAAAAGACGTTGCCCGGCATCAAGAAGAGGATCTACTGAATAGACAGGAATCTCCACACCATCACTTCGCTTCTTTTTGAACAGAGGCTTCAGGGATCCGTCCGCAATGGAGTCGGCTTTGGCCACGTGGTATCCCCATACCGCACCATTGAGACCGTTAAATGAGGATGCAGTGACCATATTGATTTGTCCCACATACGTTCCCAGGGTTTCGGCCCGGTCATAGGAGACGATCCCTTCCAGGACCAAGTATTTATAGTGTGGAGATTCGAGCGCTCAAAGAGGCTATCAGAATTGTTCAAGACACTTAAAGACTCGACATTAGGCTGATAAGGGTGTATTTTTTTACACAAATACGGTTATAAATTTGGGTCAAAAATATCATGGGAAAACATATTCAACGTATTGATAATAAAATAATAAATCGTATTTAAAGATTCGAAATTGAGCATTGGAAATTGGATATTCAACATCCTTCAACCCTCAGGCGGATTCTACCTGAAACAACCTGGAGATATACGACAACCCGTGGGACTACTGAAAACCCTTTTTAAGCCGAACCCTGAAAAATATGAACAAAGGGGAGATGGCTGCGTCAGGGCCTCGGATTGGGGCATGGCCAAACTGGCCTATGAGGCGGCCCTGGACGCCCTTGAAAAGACGGCGCCCGAAGAGGCCGCATCCAAAGCGAGAATCCTTGAAAAGCTTGAGGGATCCGTGGAGGCCCTGGCCCGCGAACATATGGGGACTGCCGAAGACCTGATCGAATCCGGACATGATGAGGATGCACGGGAACTCCTTGAACTGGCCCTGGAGCTTTGTCAGGCCCCGGCATTGAGAGAGGATATTGACACCCTCCTTCAGGGCATGGTCGGAGCCATACCGGAACAAAACCCTGAACAGACAGCCCCGCACATACTTCCGGTCTATGAGGGCGGCCAGGAGAACCATGACGTCGGGGAGCCGGAGACCTTTATGGCCCTGATAGGCCCCCTGCCCGATGAGGCCAGGCGGGCCTACATGTCTTACGGCCCCTCTTTCAGGGCGGGTTATCTGGCGCTCAATCGAGGGGATTTCGCGGTTGCAGCCGATGCCCTGTCCCAGGCCACGGAAGAGAATCCTTCCCCGGATTCATTCATACCCCTGGAACTGGCCACGGCCCTTTTGAATCTGGATCGGCTGGGTGACGCGAGGGATTGGCTGGAAACCTTTCTTGAGCATCACCCTGATTCGCTTCCCGGTTATCAGGTCCTCTGTGAGGTATTCTGGGAAATGGAGGCCTTTGACCGGGCCGGGGCGCTTCTGGAGACCTGCCCTGAGGAGCTTAAAAACTCTCTGGCCTATGTCCTGCTGCGCGGTGAAAGCATGTCCCTGGCCGGCAGGCATTCGGAGGCCGCAGCTTTTTATCAGGCCTTCATGAATGAAAACGGTCGTCACGACGCAATCTTAATGGCCCTGGCCGGGTCTTACGAGGCCCTTGAAAACCTTGAAGAGGCCCGTGGGCTCTATATTCAAATAATGAATCAGTGCCAGAGCTGCCATACCCGGGTTGACCCCCTGGTCCGGAGAAAATTCGCCGACATCAGCTTTGACCTGAATGACCGGAGCACGGCGGTTCTGGAATCGTACTTTTCTCTGGCCCAGGAGGATCCTTCCAACCGTCCTTTTTACTTCCAGAGGGTCAGTGAAATCTATGCTGCAATGGGGAACCGGGAGGAGGCCCGCCGGTTTCAGGGGTTTGCCCGGCAGGCCACTGAAGAAAAGGAATAGCGGTGTGAATGTTTGGTGGGGTCGGGTCCAGGGTGTGCCTCCTGAATGATCTGAATAATGCACAAATCAAGATGTGACCCCAAGGAGCAAAGAGTGTTCAAGTTTATCCACACAGCAGACATACATCTCGATAGTCCTTTAAAAGGTTTGGAGGTCCATGAGGATGCGCCGGTTGACGAGATTCGAGGGGCCACAAGGCGGGCATTTGAGAATCTGGTTGAAATGGCCATTGAGGAAGAGATTGATTTTACCCTGATTGCCGGCGATCTTTATGACGGTGATTGGAAGGATTACAATACCGGGCTCTTTTTTGTACATCAGATGGGCCGACTCCATAAAGCCGGGATTAGAGTTTTCATTGTTTCAGGCAATCACGATGCAGCCAGTCAGACCACCAGGACCATGCCCCTGCCTGACAATGTAACCCTTTTCTCTCCCAGGAAACCACAATCCGTCAAACTTGATGATCTTGGCGTGATAATTCACGGCCAGAGCTATTCCTCCCGCGCTGTGACAGAGAACATAGCCGCGTCATACCATCAACACGATTCCAATTTTTTTAACATTGGGCTTCTCCACACCTCTTTGACCGGCCGTGAGGGGCATGAGGACTATGCGCCGTGTACCATCGATGATCTAAAATCGAAGGGGTATGATTACTGGGCTTTGGGCCATGTCCATAAGCGTGAGATTGTTTCTGAAGATCCTTGGGTTATTTTTCCCGGCAATGTTCAAGGCAGGCACATCAAGGAAACCGGTGCCAAGGGCGCCACATTGGTGACTGTGGAGGAGGGCCGCATTACTGAAGTTGAAGAGCGTGAGCTTGACGTGCTGCGCTGGGCCGTTTGCCTGGCGGATCTTTCTGAATGCGAGACCAAAGAGGCAATTTATGAGCAAGTCCGTACTGCCATGGAGAAAGAAATAGAGATAGTCGATGGCAAGACCCTGGCATTGCGATTACAGCTGGAGGGAGGTTGCCCACTGCATGCCGAGCTGCATTCCCGTTCGATTCAATGGACCGAAGAGTTTCGTGGTATTGCCGCCGGACTTGGTAATGTGTGGCTTGAGAAGGTGAAGTTTCGAACAAACCGCAAAACCAGCCTGGAAGAGATTGCTGGTGAAGATACACCCCTGTCCGGTCTGCTGCAGGCGATTGAGAGTCTGGAATTCGGTGGAGATGCGCTCACGACATTGGTGCCGGACCTTGCCAACCTGAAAACCAAATTGCCGGCTGAGTTGCTGGATGAGGGTTCTCTGCTGGAGAGTCAGCCTGAACATTTGAACGAGCTACGGGAAGAGGTTAAGGAACTCCTGATCGCCAAATTGATCCAACACGGAGGAGAGGCATGAGACTCAAGCGTCTTGACTTGAAGGCCTTTGGCCCCTTCACCGACCGGACTCTTGAGTTTGATTCCGGGAAGCCGGGTTTCCACATCATCTTTGGCCCCAATGAGGCCGGCAAAAGCAGTTCGCTCCGGGCGCTCAAGGCCTTGTTGTACGGTTTTCTCGAGCGTACTTCGGATAACTTTGTGCATGCCAATGATCAACTCCTGGTCGGTGGTTGCCTCGAAGGGGCTGATGGCCGGGAACTCTCCTTTTTGCGCCGCAAGAAGAGAAAGGTGGTGCAGGGCGGTAAGGATATCCTGGCCCAGAAAGGCGAGGTGGGCCAGGCCCTGTTTGCCGCAGGCACCGGCAT
>JAFDIX010000282.1 GCA_019307805.1 Deltaproteobacteria bacterium
GACCTTCCGATACAGATGGAATCGCCCTCAAAATCAAAGGACTGACCTTCACGTGAGGCATCCATTAAATAGAGTTTTATCATACTGCCCGGACCCTTTCTCTGGGCTCCTGCCCAAGGATCCCCATCTCCCAAAGAGCCTGTCGGCCCAAACTCATTTTAACTGAAATGATAGCACTTATACCCCCACAGGTAAATAATTTTTTTCTCCGGCTCATAAAGGCTGGAACTGGCCCCGTGCGCACAAATTCATGGCCGGCCGTCGCCGGTGAACAACCCCATGGGAAATCAGGCCTCATGCCGGGAATGACGCGGTTCTCTGGATTCGAGAAAAGGGATGCCGCGGGGTGATTGCAAAGCGTGCCCTGTCTCTGAAAAGTGGGGAAGACAGAACAGCGCACATTGGGGCGGACTGACGAGGAATGGTTAGAAAATGATAAAATCAGATAAAATTCAGACCTACTGTCGCCCCCGGGTCGGGGGGCGTTTTATTGATGAACCATGCCACGCGGGCATTTTTTATTATTTCTTTTCCGGTTAAATCCGTCATATACAGGATAACTTCATCTTTGGTTGTGGGAAGCTTTTCCAATTCCACCCCGGCTCCCCCTTCGGAGATGTTGACAACCGCACCATCGCTGGACCAATTTCCCAGGGGACAGACCACGCGACACTCCTTGACGACTGATTCTCGTTTTTGTTTGCGCTTAGAAAACATTATTAAAATATCCTTTCCAAATATCCATGTGAGGGCATGGGCCAGGCCCCTCATAGGGAGCAGACCATGACATCAAACACTAGATCCTTTTCACAGAGTACCGAATGGATGGAAAAGCGGTCAAGATAAAAGATAGAGACCCAACAGGTAAATCTGTCTGAGGTTCCCCCGTCTGGGGCGGGTAACCCCGTGGTCCCCCGGGAAGGCGGATAAAAAAGGTTAAAGGCTCATTTTACCGGGATTCAGAATGTTGTTGGGATCCAGCATTTTTTTCACAGACCGCATCAGATCCATGGCCACCGCGTCATGTTCCAGTTTCAGATAGGGTGCCTTGGCCAACCCGATACCATGCTCACCCGTCAGGGTACCCCCCATTTCACAGGTCGCCATGAAGATTTCCTCCACTGCTTTTTCCATCTGCAAGGTCTGTTCAGGGTCTGACCGATCGTACATGATTCTCGGATGGAGATTACCGTCCCCTGCATGGCCGAAAATAACAAAGGGAAGATCATATTTGGCGACAATACCCGAGATTCGTTCGAGCAGATCAGGCACCCTGGACATGGGGACAGTGACGTCTTCCGATACGTTATTGATCCCCAGCTTGGCAGCCATACTTCCTGCAGATCGCCGGGCCCGCCAGAGCTCTTCTGCCTCGGCAGCGGACTCCGCCTCCTGAATGCCTGTGGCATTATTCTCCCGGAATACCTCGATGATCTTTTCCATCTGAAAGGACGCCTCACCCTCGGTGTAGCCGTCGGTTTCCACTAGGATCATGGCCTCGACATCGGGAAAATCCATACCTGCCTGTTCCCGCAGGACCTTGATGGTATTGCAATCCAGGATTTCAAGGACACTGGGGATGATGCCCGAGTGCGTGATGGCGGTGACTGACTGACCTGCATCCTTGAGGCTGGGGAAGAGGGCCCGGGCGGTCCGGGTCGCGGTCGGCCGGGGATCGATCTTAAGGATGATCTCCGTAATGACACCCAGGGTCCCCTCGGATCCCACGAAGATTCGCGTCAGATCATAGCCGGAAGAGGTTTTCATGCAATTGGCGCCTGTCCTGGTTATTCGACCGTCCGGCAAAACCACCTCGAGGCCCAGGACGTAGTCCCGGGTGACGCCATATTTGGCACCGCGAATACCGCCCGCATTGGTGGCCACATTCCCGCCCAGGGTACATACCTTGCCGCTGGCCGGATCCGGCGGGAAGAAAAACCCGTATGGGGCCAGGGCCTTCTCCAGATCCGAATAGACAACCCCGGGCTGGACCACGGCCAGGCGATCCCCGATACGGATATCGAGTATTTTATTGATCCTGCACAGGTCCAGGATGAGTCCCCCCTTCACCGGGACCGCTGCCCCTGTCAACCCTGTCCCTGCGCCCCTGGGTATCACAGGGAAAGGCTCCTCATTGGCCATGACCAGGATCTTTGATATCTGTTCTGCACTTGTAGGCCAGACTGCAGCCTCAGGCCGGTGGTTGTGATCCGATGCGTCATAGGAATAGGACACCATATCAATTAAAGAATCGGTGAAGTTGTTTTTACCCACAACCCCGGCAATTGCCTCTTTGGTACCTGTCTTCAACGTGTGCTCCTCCTTGTCTGAATAAGCCTATTACAAAAGTGTGCATCTGTCTATTTTTCAAAGCTGGCAATGCCATACCCGGCTGCGAGCGGGATAATCAAGCAGTTGCAAATAGCATGCATTCGTGCAATAAGGGTTTCACTTTGAGAGGATCTTTGCCCTCCGCCCGCATCATGGCACGCTATCAGGGGGAGATCTGATTACCTTCTCAAATACCTGGAGGTCCCATGCTGTTTCCCCAGATGACCCTTGTGAAACAAACTTTCGATTCCACCTGTGTGGAAAACGTCCCGGCAGCCCTGAAAGCAGAGCTGGAGGCCGCAGGGATTCGGGAGAGGATAACACCGGGGCAGAGGATAGCCATCACCGCCGGGAGTCGCGGGATCACAAACATTGCTGTGATTACACGATGCCTGGCAGATTTTATCAAGGAATGCGGGGCCGAGCCCTTTGTTTTCCCTGCCATGGGAAGCCATGGCGGTGCCACGGCCCAAGGGCAGAAGGCGCTCCTATCGACATTCGGTATTACGGAAGATGCTATGGAATGTCCTATCCTCTCAAGCATGGAGGTGGAGGAGATCGGGAAGACCCCTGACGGCCTTCCGGTCTTTGTGGACAGGCATGCCCTTTCCGCGGACCAGATTGTTGTGCTGAACCGTGTAAAACCCCACACCAAATTCGAAGGACCTATCGAGAGCGGCCTCATAAAAATGATGGCCATCGGCATGGGGAAACGCATGGGGGCGGATCTTTACCACAAGGCCTTTGTGCAGTTCGGCATAAACCGTGTGATTGAGACTGCGGGCCTCCTGGTCACAGGGAAGTGTCCTATCCTTTGCGGGGTGGGCCTGGTTGAAAACGGGTATCATGAAACCGCCATTATTCGTGTTCTGGAGCCTGATAAAATGTTCGAGGAGGAGACGGTCCTCCTGGAGGAATCCCGAAAGCGCATGGCCAGAATCCCCTTCTCCCATATCGACCTCCTGATAATCGATGAGATGGGCAAGAATATATCCGGCACGGGCATGGACACCAATGTCACCGGCGTGAATCGGGATATACTGGGGACCTTCAGTTCCGAACCGCAGACCAGCCGACTCTTTGTAAGGGACCTCGCCCCTGGCTCAGAGGGAAATGCACTGGGAATTGGATTTGCGGATATTACCACGACCCGGCTGGTGGAAAAAATTGACAGGGAAAAGACCTATACCAACTGTCTCACTGCCATATCTCCGGAAAAAGGGGCCATTCCCATATACTTTGACACAGACAGGGAGTGCCTCGAGGCGGCCTTCAATACCCTTGGCATGGTGGATGAAGAAACCGTGCGGGTAGTGCACATTCAAAACACCATTTCCCTGGAACACCTGCACCTGTCCAGGGCCTACGAAGACGATATCAAGGGCAATGCCAACCTGGAAATCATTGACCGGTGGAAACCACTGGCCCTGGGCCCTGACCAGCAGCTCGACTCTCCCTTTTCCTCTGAAAAAACGGCCTAGGATCTCTCACCCCATGCTATACAGCCCGTCATTTCTTATGATGTCCATTGCGAACCTTTTTACTACGGCAAGCCTTGGATGCTTCTTTCTCTTTCCCCTTTTCATCACAGGCCATGGCGGAACCAAGGCCGATATCGGCATTTTCATGGGCGCATTTACCCTCTCCTCTGTGCTGTGCCGGCCCTGGATCGCGGACATGGTGGACCGCATCGGCCGCAGGAGGAGCTATGGTGTGGGTTGTATCATAATGTTGTTCCTGCCCTTCACCTATCTCCTTTTTACCGGGGAACTCTCCTCCTTCTATCTCGCCCTGATCCTGGTCAGGATACTGCACGGCGTGGGCCTGGCCATCTGCTTTACTGCTGCCTTCACCTATGTCACGGACATTGTTCCTTCAGATCGCCTCAACGAAGGCATAGGGATGTTCGGTGTGACAGGGCTGACAGGAATGGCCCTGGGGCCTGTATTTGCTGAAATCATCATACAGAAATATGGTTTCAGCGCCTTCTTCCTCTTTTCCTCTGCAATGGCCGCCCTGGGATTCCTTTTCCAACTGCGCCTCCCCGAGTCCTTTACCAACATAAACAAAGAACCGGCCTCTTCATTTTTTACTGTATTTAAGAGAAGGAAGTTTCTCATCATATTTTCCCTCGCCCTCCTCTTCGGCATGGGTCTGTCCGCCTCGGGGGGATTTGTGGCGCCCTATGCCAGGGAAAAACATATTGCCTTTGTTTCCGTCTACTATATCTGCTATTCCGGGGCCGCTGTGCTCACCCGGTTCATGGGGGGACGGTTGGCAGACAGGGTGGGAGAAGGGCGTATCATACCCTATGCCATGCTCCTCACAGGCGCAGGCCTCCTGATGCTCATCTTTCTCAAGGGGAACCCTGTGCTCATGGTCTCGGGCTTTATGACGGGCTGCGGGCACGGCTTCCTCTTTCCATGCCTCAATGCCCTCGCAGTGCGTGATGAGCCGCTGCCCATTCGGGGAAAGATCAACGGGATCTTCACGGGAGGCATTGACGGTGGGGTCCTTGTGGGGTCCGTCGCTCTGGGATATGTGGGAGAATGGGGAGGCTTTCAAGCCCTCTTCCTGGCTGCAGGGATCTGCCTCCTGGCGGGAATCCCTGTATTAAGGGGGGGGACGCGCGAAGTTCCCTGAAGGGCCCTGCAGCTCAACTGACCTTCATTTTTTCAAAATGCCAGGAGGCCTTCCTCACGCTTCCATCTTTTCGTTGCACCGGGCAATAAAGCGTCCCGCCTCCTTTGAATCCGGGCATCTGCTGAAGTGGATGAGGGCCTGCGGGTATTCCCCCACATTCATGAGACTGACTCCCATGCACATATTGAGAGACT